>JAXHTB010000490.1:0-2563 GCA_034190185.1 Spirochaetota bacterium
TTATGTATGCGCTTAAGGAAAATGAAATGGGGTCAACCGCTACGATGACATACGGAATGGGAGAGACAACCTACGAAAGGATTGAGCACCTAAATGTTATTAGAGATGTGCAGGATGAAACTGGAATATTAAGAGCATTCATACCCTGGTCATTCTCTCCTGCAAAGACAAGTATGAATAGTTTAACTCCTGCAACAGGAATAGATTATCTAAAGATAGTGGCAATATCGAGGATTTTTCTCGATAATATTTACTATATCCAGGCTGGATGGCTTACCGAAGGACTTAAGCTTGCCCAAGTTGCCTTAACTATGGGAGCGAACGATATGGGAGGTGTTTTAATGGAAGAGGTAGTAGTAAAGGCTACAGGTGTAAAGACAAAAACTAATATGGAGGAGATGATTCACATAATAAAAAACGCGGGCAAGTTCCCTGTGCAGAGAGATTCGGAATATAAAATAATAAGGCAATTCAATTGAATGATAATTTTAATTACAAAATAAACAATATCGATCCTTCAGAGAAAAAAAGATTTATTCGTCAGCTCTTTGACTCAATTGTGCCTACATATGATCTGTTAAATAGGCTGCTCTCATTTGGAATAGATATCCTGTGGCGAAGGTCGATCATCAGGATCACACACGGAGTTCGGGATATGGCTGTTCTCGATCTTTGCTGCGGAACCGGAGATCTCTCCCGCATACTACACAGAAAAGGCGCAGAATTGTACTCTCTCGATTTTTCACATGAGATGATCCTTGCAGGAATAAAAAAACAACGGCTTAGCGGATTTACACTAGTTGCAGACGCAAGCCTTCTTCCATTTAAGGATAATTCTTTTCACATTGCAACTATAGCCTTTGGAATACGAAATATTCCAGATATCGACTATTTTTTATCTGAATCTTTCAGAACGCTTAGACCCGGCGGTACTATTGCTATTCTGGAACTAACTCGTCCTCCTAACA
Organism: Spirochaetota bacterium; assembly: GCA_034190185.1. Classification (GTDB taxonomy): domain Bacteria; phylum Spirochaetota; class UBA4802; order UBA4802; family JAFGDQ01; genus JAXHTB01. The sequence continues at coordinate 969 of JAXHTB010000490.1, forward strand.
AGATTGTGCGATTCATTTACAGATTTTATCTTAATATATTCATCCCAACGATTGGCAGAATGATCTCTGGTCAAAAAGAGGCCTATAGATATCTTTCAAAAACAATATCAACCTTTGTAAGTCCTAATGATCTATGTAGCATGCTCAATTTCACTGGATTTACAGATATTAAGCTTTACAGAAAAACCCTCGGTACAGCAACTATCATCACTGGTAAGAAATAGCACATCTCTGCATATTAAAATTATACTTCCATTAGATAGGTCGCATCATACCCTCATCATGCACAAAGTGTCGTCTACTACTTACTTTAGATCCACTTTTAGTATATACTTTAACTTCTCCCATCCTTTGTACTAAACCAAATAAATTTAAAAGCTACAGAAACAGCACAAAAGAGGAGACGAACTTTTTTATTTTCTTCTATATAATAAAGTAATAATCATCAAGAATAATAAACAACATAGATAAATGTAATTTTATGACTATAGTTATTCATCAGCTATATATTAATTATTTTATTTAGATAAAATTGGATATAATAAATAAATAAGTTGACGTGGAATGAGTATAAATATGTAATGACCATAAATTATTACCAGGAGGTTCTTTTAACATGTTCAGATTTATTTTTACAAGTTTTTTTACTATGATCTTATTGCTTACGTGTGTTACTTTATCATACCCTGAAGAGGTAAGAGGGGTTTCAGACAAAACAATTAAGATAGGTTTAATGGGTGGATTAACAGGTCCAGCAGCAGATGTTTGGATCCCTATCTCTAATGGAGTGAAAGCACTATTCAATATAGTTAATGAAAATGGCGGTATTCATGGCAGAAAAATAAAATATATTCTTGAAGATGACAGATATTCCATACCGCTTGCAATATCTTCATTTAAGAAATTATTTTTTAGAGATAAAATATTTGCACTTCAAGGTGCTTCCGGACTCGGCCATTCAGCGGCAATAATCCCACTTGCTAAAAGAAATAAAATCCCAATTTTAACACCAAATTCTGAAAAAAGATTTTTTTATCCTGCAATGAAACATGTATTCTGCATTATTCCATGGTACCAGGATCATGCTAAAGGCGTTATGGAGTATATTTATAACGATTTAAAAATAAAACGACCGAAGATTGCTCTAATGTACCCTGATATGGGATCTGGCAAGGATTCAAGGGATACAATGAGAAAATTAGTTAAAGTATATCCTGTTGATGGATATAAAGAGATAGTCATAGCTTTTGGAGGAGTCGATTTTACAACTGAAGCTCTAACCCTTAGAAAATGGAAACCTGATGTAGTGTATATTCATGGATATATTTCGGATACTGCTTCAATCTTAAAATCTGCGCGAAGATTAAAATTCTCAACAAAATTTATTGCAAGTCAGTATAGTTGTGTTCCTAAAACTGTAGCCCTTGCAGGAGAGGCCGCAAAAGAATTAATAGGCATTAACTGTTATGGTATTTGGGAGGGGAAGGAAGCAGGTGTTAAAGAATTAAGAAAAGCATCAAAACTTCTTGATCCTAAAGTAAAAAAGAGAGATACAAATTTTTTCCAAGGTTGGTTCGCAGCTACACTATTTCGTG
>JAXHTB010000491.1:0-2553 GCA_034190185.1 Spirochaetota bacterium
CTTTTGTTCGGTATCAAAATAGTATTTCCAATATTAAGACAGTCCGGATTCTTAATACCATTAATCCTTATTATAAGTTTATGATCAGTCTCATATTTTTTTGAAATAACCCATAGGTTCTCTCCCCTTTTTATCTTATGTAATGAAAGATGCCATCTCTTATCCTTGTTCTTTAATTTTGCAATTAAATCAGTGGAAGGTTTGACAAGTCTCTTAGTTCGGTGATCTCTTTTACTTCTATTTATGGAGTCTTTCATCATCCTATTAGGAGTAATATTTTCTTTAACAGGTAGATGAAAAAATGAATTATCATAAATTATATAGCCCTCTGAAATGAATGGATCATCTTTTCTTACTGATGTACCACTATCAAGTTCTAATCCCTTTATAATAATTGAATTTTCCACATTTTCAATATCATCAGCTTTATATAATTCCATTTCTTTCCTATTATCAGTATAAATACTAGCATAAATGGCTATTGAAACAATAAACAAAAAGAGAGTAGTTATGCTTATTGTGTATATTTTTCTTTCCATATTGTTTAAATCGGAGAAAAAAATATTTTACTTTAATATTAAGATAATCTTTACCAAGAATATATGATTGATCTATCTTCTCCCTTCTTACAATTATCCTTTCAATAATATTAGCTCCAGCAGTAGATGCCAGAAGCTTCATTTCATCAAGAGAACCTTTAATTTCATCAATACCCTGATCTTTTAATTTAATGCTATAAGGAAAGTACGTTAGCCAACTGAGGATGGAATTCTATTTATTGATACATCCATTAAATATTATCCTACATCCTTCTGAGATGTTATTTTTCCTAAACCACCCCGTATTGACCTCTAATGCATACAGTGATAGTGAAGATGATGTATAAGTGATTGAAGTGTCTAGTGGTTTCATCTTATCAATTTTAGTTATCACACCCTTGGAATTAATATATGCTATGCTCAATTCCAAGGTTGTATTCTTCATCCAAAAACTTTGATAGCCTTCATCTGGGAAGATGAACAGCATACCCTCATTATCATTCAGCTTGTTACGGAACATCAATCCTAACTTTCTGCTTTTAGCTGTCTCTGCAATCTCAACTTTTATCATAATGAGTTTCTTCTGTTTATTTTCTATAAAGATATTACAATATCTGTTATTAGCATAAACAACATTTAGGTAAGATGTTAAAAAATATGATATCAGCTTAATAATTATTAAAGCAATTAGGGGGAAGTATCTTATATTTTTATGATTGTAATAGATATTAGAATTCATCTTTATATTCTATCTTGATGATCCTGTTTGGACGCTCCTCCCTCTGCAGCATTATATCAAACTCAATTGCAAGCTGATTAACATAAGTATACCGTAAACCGAAATTAAGGAGCCATTCTTTTGACCTGGAAAAATTATAATATATTCTATCCCCTTCAGCCTTGAATATAAATGTTTCACTAAGAGGAAAATCTAATGAGAGAAAGTATGAAGTATCACCAGGGACATAGTTTGGTTGAGTAGGTACTCTTATCCCAAAATGAAGATGTTGTTCATCATAAAGAAGGTATATCGGTTTTGTTACTACAGCATAAGGTCCATATATCATTTTATCAAGTTCATTATCGTAATTTTCAGCCTTCCCTTCATGTCCTATATAGAATGAATCATAACCAACTGCTAATGATATAGGAAAGGATTCCCAGCCATCTGTTATTTTTATCTTTGCTACAACTCCAGGAACATTTGCCTCTGGTTTATCCTTTCCTATAGCATTTTCTATATCAAAGGATATACCCATAAACAGATTATCATGAAGCCCGATAAAGGTTTTAAGCTCTACACCTCCATTATCATATCCAAGAAAAGATACCTGATAGGTGCCCCTGATAATAGTGTATGCAGTAGGAGTGCCAATTACATTTGTATTACTTGTATTATATTGAGCAAATGCGTTACCTAAAGATGTTAATATTATTGAAAACATAATTAAAATGTATCTTATCATAATCCTTTATCGTACAACCTTCCTCGTGGATGAAGTTGCTTTCCCCTCCCCTATCTGAAAAATCTTCTAATATTATTCAATTCCTTAGCACAATAATAAATAATTAGTTATTATTTATTATCGGAAATTCTCAGGTTAGTAATAATAAATATTTCTATAAGATAATGAACTATTGAAGCTAAAGGTTTACGGGCTTACATTGTTGGTTATCTTTTCAACCCAATTTCGTAAACCTGCTGTTTATTGGCTGTGCCACACCCGAATCATTTATATAAAGTGAAACAAGGATGTTAAGCTATGATATTATTCTATAACGATGAAATCAGGAACACAATTTTTAATTTTTTGCATCCTCTGAATTTATTTGTTCGATGAAATTTTGCAGCGTATTATGGTTTAAATTTATTAAGTTGAATGTCTTTTATAATTTTATAATGCTTATAGTCCCCGGTAAGAATGGACTGGCCATAAGCAATGGCGGTTGCTCCAATTAGTGCGTCAGCAAGTTGCAGTGGATGACTAAGATAATCCTGTTCAACGTAAAACAT
>JAXHTB010000492.1:0-2544 GCA_034190185.1 Spirochaetota bacterium
CAAGCTTCAATAAAGACTTTTTTGTTCGAGCCAAACCATGGAGCAGCACCACACAATCGGGTCCCGCATTTGCATTTACAATCTGGTCGGTTGGCAATATAACCAAACACATAAGAATGATTAATGTTTTAAACCAAATTTTCATAGACCTGAACCGAACACCCACAATGAGGGGTTTTTTAATACGGAGCGAGGAACGAGCGCAGTGTTAAAAACCCCTCTCAATTGTGATGTTATATTTTTAATGGTTAAATGGTATTTTTGTTGCGACCACTTTCCAAGCGACCAACTCATCTTCAATTCCATCGATATATCTCCAGCACTCCCCCCGTTCTAATATTTTCTGATCGTGTGCTACCTTATTCCTTTCTTCCCTTGCCTCATCAATTAACGTAAAATCCTGCCAAGGAATATTTGTCTGGCTAGAATCCATTAATGCTTTTAATCTATTGAGACGTTCCGTAAAAACATTTTCATCCCTTAATTGCTTCAGTGTTCTTTCTAAAACTGAAAACGCAAAGAGCAAAGTCAAATTATGTGATATATTCCTTAGTTGGTGAGTTGCCCCAACTGAAAACATTCCACCTGATGCATTCAAATGTGCTTGGATTCTTGATTGAAAGGCTCTTACTCCTTTCCATTCTTCTTGTATCTCTTGTTTAATAGTATTGTCTTGGATCATGTGGTTAAAATATAACGGTTAAGGTGAGGAGGGGCGGTTTAAAAGCTGAGAATCTGAATCTTGTAATGCAGTTTTAAAGAAGAAGAATATCAGCAACCGCTATTTGGCAGCCCGCTGCTCAACCTTTTGGTTGGGCAAGCTATGCAATCATATCTGCCAAGATATTTATTCATTTTTGGATTCCCTCTTCAGGACAAAAGTAATATAATCTGTGCGTCCTAATGCTCGAGATAGCCGCACTATTTCCTTAAGTTCCCATCCATCCTTTGCCAGTGTGTTCAGTTCAGTAAAACATGAATCAGGAAGTTTTGCTGTAAATAATCCATCTGTCTTTACTTGTAATTGTCTGTATTCCCACGACATAGTTCATCTCCTAATAATTTCCTTTTGTTATGCCCAACGGATGCTTCACGCGCGGCGGCTTTTTGCCGTCGCCGTGAAAGCAAGGGTTATGCTTTCACTCTGTTACTAGTCTAAATAACCCATACTTATACCAAGATATAAGTTCTACTATTTTAGTATCGCGTCCAGTCTTAAATGTGACCCCAAAGATAGGGTCATTAATTTCATTGAGTGCTGGTAATGAATAGACGCCGACATCGTTTTTAGTAAAAGGATTACCAAATATATCTATTTCTTGTGAGCGTAAAAAATCCATAATAGTTGATGCATTAGTCTGTTGAACCGGATCAAATTTTTCTTTCACCATCGTATATGCTTTGGGATCCATCATAACTCCAACCCTGATGAATAAAGCAAGTGAATGGCCTGCAGGGATTACTAAAGGGAAATTGACAGGATGAAGCTTATTTCCATCAAGTATATATATTCCTTGACGTAAATTTGTATAGCTAATAGGGCCTCCCTCCGAGACTTGAAGAACATCATAGTCAATTACAGATAAATCATTTACACTGTTGTTTGAGAGAACAAGCTCCCAATATAAGCTCATAATACCTGTGCCAAAAGATTCATAAAACATTGTTGGTTGATCGATTATCGGTCGTACTTTTGTGATTTTTAGGTCATCACTTTGAGCAATGTTACTTGATTCTTCAATTTCAGTATTTTTAGAATGTTGTATGACTCGTTTATAGCTATCGACTAGTTTCCAAACACTATCAGAGAACGTACCAAGGGCAATGATGATGACACCAATAAAAATCAAAATTGACAAAACCTTATGATTAAGAAACCACTGCTTATACACTTCAAGCCTTGTAAGTGACTTATTCGACATAGGATTAGAGTTCGCTTCTTTCTCACTATCTATCTTTTCTTGAATTTCAAGCTCTCTTCTTTTACGTTCTGAAAGACTTAATTTTAACCGTACATATTTTGGCCCTTTTTTTATAACGTCTTTTTCCCAGTCGAATTCTATTCTATCAGGATGGATTTGAATATAGTCTTTAGGTCGATTGCTCGGATGCTTATAATAATGCATCTCTGAAGTTGGCGCTAAAAGCCCCTTTTGTTCAAGATTGTATATAAGATCTCTGTTTTCCCGAACCCCTTCAATTAAAAAAAGGTAGAAATTACGTTCAGGATAATTAAAAATCCACCTACATATTTGTTCAATATTCGAATCTGTACGAATTTCATCCGTTTCAAAAACATGGTGTACAGAGATTGTTATTGCATCTGGAGATAATTTAAGAACTGGCAAATCAACATCTGGCGTAACAATAGGCAACCCTTCAGGGAATATTGGAAGTTTGTCTTTTGAGTTTTTCAAATCAATTCACCCTATACCGAATTCATTGCATAACACCCCGCATAACCCGCTGGTCGGGTTCATGCGGTTGTTCAAGTAAGCCGCTACGCGGCAGAATAAAAACTCCTCAAGTATTCTTCGATTTTAA
>JAXHTB010000493.1:0-2540 GCA_034190185.1 Spirochaetota bacterium
TGATATAGATGTCCTTAACATTGGCTAATCGATATATTATCATTAAATTAAATTTAAATGATAGCAACTGAATTTCAAAATAATAAAAAAAACATTATTTATTATATTATTAGAATATGCTATAAAGTAACCCATAGATAGGTTAACTGATGACAAGACTAATAATAATATGCTTAATAACTATTGCGGCAATTGTCATAATTTTTATTCATCCACCAATAGCACAAGATACTTCCTACCACCTATTTGCTGACCATAATCAGATATTTACAATAGATAATTTCTGGAATGTCATTTCGAATCTTGGATTCCTGATAGTAGGCTCATTAGGACTAATTATTACAAGAAAAATCCCCTCACAATCACAACTAACTAAAACCAAATTTCTTTATATGTTCTTTTTTATTGGTGTTTTTCTTACAGGTTTAGGTTCTGCTTACTATCATCTTCAACCTAACAATATTACTCTTGTATGGGACAGAATCCCTATGACTATAATATTTATCTCCTTTTTTAGTCTTGTTCTATGTAATTACATATCCCTATCCTTTGGGAAATATACATTTCCACCTTTTCTCATAATTGGTATAAGTTCAGTATTATATTGGTATATTACAGAGCTGGAAGGGGCCGGCGATTTGAGATTATATGTATTGGTTCAATTTCTGCCTATAGTGCTAATGCCATTTTTATTGCTTAAAAATAATTCGACATATTTAAAGCAAAAATATATTTGGTTTACAGTTCTGTTTTACCTATTAGGAAAAATACCAGAAATACTGGATAAACAAATATTTGAATATTTGCATATCATAGGCGGACATCCAATTAAGCATATTCTAGCTGCATCAGCAACATTTATGATCGTAATATCACTAAAAAAAGATATATAGAATGAAACATCTAATATATTGGAAACTGATAAATAAAAAGTAATAGTCTAGCTATACCAATAACATGATTATCATAATATATTGTATGTTTATCCCAGCATTGACCTTGCAATTATAACACGTTGAATTTGATTTGTTCCTTCCATGATCTGAGTTGCTTTAGCATCTCTCATCATTCTTTCAACCGGATAATCCTTCATATAACCATAACCGCCAAGTATCTGCACAGCATCTGTAGTAACCTTCATAGCTGTGTCAGAAGCAAAGCATTTTGCCATTGCAGCGTGTGGTATTATATCCCTTATACCTCGGTCCAACAAAGAAGCCACCTGATATATCAATGCACGAGCCGCCTCAACCCGCATTTTCATATCTGCAAGCATAAACTGCACACCCTGAAATGATGAAATCGGCTTCCCGAACTGTTCTCTTTCTTTGGCATATTCAGTTGCATTGTCCAAAGCGCCCTGAGCAATCCCCAATGCCTGAACAGCAATCCCCAATCTGGTCTCCTTTATAGACTCAGTAAGGATAGACCAACCCATTCCTTCTTCACCTAGACGATTTTCCTTTGGCACCTTTGCATCTTCAAATATCAGTTCACTGGTCATAGAACCCCTCATGCCCAATTTATCTTCAATCTTTCCAATTTTAAAACCAGGTGTATCCTTCTCAATTATAAATGCTGAAAGGCCGTTGGTGCCCTTTCCTTCAGAGGTTCTTACAAATGTAGTATAAAGATCAGCAGATCCGCCATTAGAAATAAAACATTTCGATCCATTTAATATATAATTGTCTCCATCCAGAACAGCCTTTGTGCTTATAGAACCTACATCAGAACCTGCGCCTGGTTCTGTCAACGCCCAGCTCATAATAACATTTCCCTTGCCCAGTTTTCCCAGAAACCTGTCCTTCTGTTCTTCATTTGAGCCGACATTGATTGTAGTCATACACGATCCCTGAATTGCAATCATCATTGAGGATGAACCGCAAACCCTGGCAATCTCCTCTATTACAAGATAATAGGTTACTGAGTCTACTTCAAGTCCGCCATACTTCTTAGGCAGTTTCAATTTAAATAAATCATACTTCTCAAAGAGGTCTACTACATCCTGCGGGAACTCTCCGGATTGATCAATTCTACCGGCTATAGGCGCGATCTGTTCATCAGCAAGCCTCCTTACCATATCACGTATCATTTCCTGCTCTTCTGTAAGTTGTATCAATTGCACTTTCTACCTCCCATCCAAAATCTGCAAAAATAGATCTGTCATATTACACAATTAAGGATCTTAAAATATAATTTTAAAAATTTCTTTTGAAATATCTCTTTTAAAATATATTATACTTCAACTTATCCAGTAAATTACCTAACCCAATAGATTCCTTCCCACGACAATCCTTTGAACCTGATTGCTTCCATCATATATCTGTACACTCTTTGCATCACGCATTCGTCTTTCCAACGGATAATCCTTTGTATATCCATTACCACCTAAAATCTGAACAGCGTCTGTTGTCACCTTCATTCCTATATCTGCTGCGTAGCATTTCGACATACAAACTAGAGATTCAATATTTTTAAAATTATCTCCATTCGTATCCATTACATATGCTGTTCTATATATCAGAGATCTTGCGCTTTCT
>JAXHTB010000494.1:0-2536 GCA_034190185.1 Spirochaetota bacterium
GGCAAAGATTCCACATATACAATGTATCAACTAGCAAACAGGTACGATTTAAATATCCTAGCTTTTACATTTGACAACGGTTTTATTTCTGGAAAAGCTATGGAAAACATAATACATATGACAGATATGTGTAATGCAACAAGCTTGATTGTAAGGCCACCCTTCAATAAAATGAAGAGTGTATTCCGATTAGCTGCGACAGAAGACCTGTTTAATACGAAAACCCTAGACAGGGCAAGCTCCATCTGTACAACATGTATTGGTCATGTCAAATCTCTTGTGCTAAAAACTGCTTTAGAAAAGGATATTCCTCTTGTAGCATATGGTTGGTCGCCAGGTCAAGCTCCAATTACATCATCAATTATGCAGACTAGTTCAAAATTACAGCGATTCTCAGATCGAACAGTAAGAGACCCAATACTTAAACATTGCAAAGAGGATTTAAGTTCCTATTTTCTTTCAGAGGCTGATCTTAAAATTGACAAGGAAAGATGGCCAATAAATGTACATCCTTTAGCATTTATGGAATATAATGAAGATGATATATTAAAAATAATTGAATCTCTCGGTTGGATTAAACCTGAAGACACCGATCCTAATTCCAGTAACTGCATCCTGAATGCGCTGGCAAACTATCTTCACAGGCAAAGATTTAAATTCCATCCATACGCATGGGAGATGGCTGGGATAGTACGATGCGGCGGGGTTAAGCGTGAAGAAGGCATTGAAAAAACCAATACTGAGGAAGATATGAACATGGTAAGATACGCTGCAGAAAAGCTGGAGATTAAGGTGTAATAGAGGAAATAAATCAATAATTATGATTACTAACGACCATACACTTGTTCATCATTTTCTTGAAGAAAGCGCAAAATCTTTCCCAGATAAAATCGCACTTGTGCATGAAGATATTCGAGCCTCCTATAGCCAGATCAATTCATTATCCAACCATTTGGCATACTGGTTAACAAAACATGAGGTAACAACTGGCGACAGGGTTGTTATGATTCTGGGGAATAGCCTTGAATATGTCGTAAGTTACTACGGCATATTAAAGACTGGCGCAATAGCAGTCCCATTAAGCAATGATCTGAAACCAGATGGGCTGGAACCACTATTAGAGGAGCTTGAACCAAAGGTAATTATATCCTCTTCAAAATTTGAAAATGTACTAGAAAAGACAAACCTGAAGTCATGCAATGTGCAAGCATTGATCTTGCTGGATCCAAAACTCGAATGGCATGGGGCATCATTTACTGTTTTTCAATGGTCGGATGTTATTAAGAGTGAGGAGTCGTCTAATATTATTATCCAGATTGAAGGATCTGAACTTGCAAGTATAATCTATACATCAGGTTCAACAGGCAAGCCAAAGGGCGTAATGCTTTCACATAATAATATAGTAGAAAATACAAAATCAATCTGCCAATACCTTCATATAACCGATAAGGATATTCAGATGATTGTCCTGCCATTTTTTTATGTGATGGGCAAATCACTCTTAAATTCTCATTTTGCCGCGGGCGGCGCTGTAGTTATCAACAACAAATTCGCGTTCCCGGCTACTGTAGTTAAGCAACTTGTAGAGGAAAATATAACTGGATTTTCAGGAGTTCCATCCACATTTGCGCATCTGCTTCATCGATCGCCTTTGGAAAAATATCGCGATAAGCTTGTTTCTCTGCGTTATTGCGCACAAGCTGGCGGGCATATGTCAAGACAGATAAAAGAAGAACTACGTCGAACGCTTCCCCGGCATACTCAGATATACATTATGTATGGCGCAACAGAGGCCTCTGCCAGGCTCACATATCTGGAACCTGATAGATTCAATGAAAAGATTGAATCTATCGGAAAGGCAATACCAGGCGTTACCATAAAAGTACTAGATGATAAAGGAAAGGTAGTCCCTGCCGGAGAGATCGGAGAAATAATCGGATCTGGGCCCAATATAATGAAGGGATACTGGAAGGATGAACAGGCGACAGCATGCGCACTAAAAAATAATTGTTATCATACTGGAGATCTTGGTTATCAGGACCAAGAGGGTTTCCTATTCCTAACTGGAAGAAAAGATAACCTGCTAAAAGTAGGGGGACATCGCATCAATCCTCAAGAGATAGAGGAAGCGCTTATGAATACGGAACTTATAATAGAAGCTGTAGTTCTTGGGATTCCGGATAAGCTTTTAGGCAACAAACTTATAGCTATTGTAAGCCCAATAAGTAATGGGATCATTGATAGAGAGATCCTAGCAAAATGTGCAGAAAGATTGCCCAAATACAAACTTCCGTCTGAGATCAAACTTATTCGCTCATTACCCAAAAAAGCAAGCGGGAAGATAGATAAAAATAAGTGTTTAGAACTAATATAATAGTCCACCGCAAAGACGCGCCCTGAGGGAAGCGAAGAAGTACCCTTGGGGTGCAGAGGTCGCAAAGGTGTATTGTCTTTCTGGCGTTGATTGGACAGTAACCTATAAATATCCAGCCTTTTATAATTGCAATAAATTAAGAATGCCTTGGGAAAATCATTC
>JAXHTB010000495.1:0-2526 GCA_034190185.1 Spirochaetota bacterium
TTATGATTTGCTTGAGAGTTTATCGCCAATCTGGTTAAAGCATAATATCAATATCATAAGAATTAATGAAGGTGGAAGAATTAGCCATGGTGCCTCAAATATAAACCTTGATCCTTCCTGTATCATTAACCCCCATGAAGGTATTGTATCAATAGATGATGCGCCTCCCATACCAAGAAATGAAAGTGTGGATTCCATCATTATGCTAGTGGCAATTCCTGTTGTAATTATAGGTAATAATGAAGGAATTAGTGCTGGTATTATTGAGAATATAATAATTCTAATATTATCTGATCCTATTGCCCTTGCAGAAACTACATAATCTTCATTTTTTATCTGGGTAACCCTTACTAAAACGAATTTTGCAACTGGCGCCCATGTGCCAACTACAATAGCGATTATTATAGTACGGAATCCTTCTCCTAAAGATACAGACAAAGCAAGAGCTAGAAGAAGGGATGGGATTGACAGAAATACCTCAATAATTCCATTAAGCATTGATCTAATACCTCTACTGCTCAATCCTGAAAGAATTCCGATTATCAGTCCAAGAATTACACTGCCAAGTCTTGCTGCTAATCCAACTGCTATAGAAATCCTTCCAGCAATGAGTGTTCGACTAAGTATATCTCTTCCAAGAAAATCTGTTCCGAACAGATGTTTTTGACTAGGAGGTAAAGCGCCGGAAAACTTTATCTGAAAGGGTGAATGTCCTGATATTTCTTTAGCAAAAAAAGAAGCTAATGTAATTATCAAGATAGTTGATAGATAAAAGGTAATTATATTGTTTTTCCATGGAAAAATTTTTTTATCAACTTTCATATTTTAGATATATAATTCCTTTATGAAATTTTTTTAAAATATTCTGTATTTTTGTTGACAGAAAGTGGTGCAGTTAGAGAATTGATATAAGTTATTAATAGAATTGTTATGTTATTATTAAAAAAATGATAATTTATTTTTTACATTCTTTATTAGCATTATCCCCATCCCAAATTTATAGGGACTGACATTATTAAATTTACTGCTGTTTCTTTCAGTAAAAATAAAACATAGAAGTTCAACACTTCTTACTAAATGAAAAGGAGAAGGTTTGTGAAACATCCATTACTACTCTTTTTTGCCCCATTTATTATAGTCGGTTTTATCCTGTTCGTTGTATTTCAGAAAGCATGCGATATGGCAATGAATTTTCAAGCACAAAAATTAATTGCTTTTAATCATAAGGCTCACCTCGCGGAATATGACGCAGACAACTGTGATACATGTCATAATTACTACGAAAACGGAAGATTTATGGGTATTCCTGCAATTAGTCAATGTAAAATGTGTCACAATGGAAGCGACGCAGATAATATTGAAGAATTCAAGAAATATAAAGACGTTGATAAACCGTGGGAACCCTTTACAAGGCAGCCTGATCTGGTTTATTTTAGTCATAAGGTTGTTTTAACTTCTCCAAAGAAGGTAGGTTGTTCCTCCTGTCATGGAGATAAGGGAGACTCAACTACAACAGAAAAAATAAAAGGAAAAATGAAAATGGGGGAATGCACCGATTGTCATCATGCTCTTGGAATTAGCAATGGGTGTATGGTTTGTCATGATTAAGATTGGTCCCTATTCTGAATATGTATATTATTTTAGAGGAGTAAAATAATAAATGGAAAAGCTAGAAAGAAAGGATTTTTTATTGATGACCGGAGGCGCAGTTGTCGGTGGTGCAACTGGCACACTGTTTTCTGGGGCTCCTTTTAATGCTCTCCAATGGGTAGTAGAGTGGACTCAAGATCAACATGTTCCGGCAAAAGGTCAGGAGAAATTGATAAAGAGCATATGCGGAGCATGTTCAAATAGATGCGAAATAAAGGTTAGAATGATTGCTGATAGAGCAGTTAAGATTGAGACATCGAATGTTGGATGCCCGCAACTTCAACTTATGCTGCAGATGCTGTATCATCCTGAAAGAATAAAACAACCGCTTAAGAGAATAGGCAGAAAAGGCTCCAACAATTTTACTCCTGTTTCATGGGATGAAGTCATCAACGGTATCTCGTCAAAACTCCAGACTCTCTGCAGCGAAAATAGGTCTGACCAGATTGCGGCTATAACAAGCTCAAATCCTGATATCTCAAATATTCTTATTAAAAAAATTCTCAATGCTGCGGGAAGTCCTCATATATTTGTCGATCCTTCCTTAGATTCAATATCCAATGAAGTGGTTAAGCTAACTCAAAAAATCGATGGGTCAATATATTATGATTTCGATAATGCTGATTATATACTTAGTTTCGGAGCAAGATTTCTTGAGGGATGGGGCGAAGCCTCTAGAATTAGCAATGCTTTTTCCAGAATGAAAAAGAATGGAGCAAGGATTGTACATATTGATACACTCTGCACTCGCACTGCATCTATTGCAGATAGCTGGATTCCGATAAGTCCAGGAGGCGAGGGAGTGCTGGCCTTAGGAATAGCATATTTTCTAATAAAAAAAGGAAAGCGATCTAAAGGCGCTGACTTTGCCAATTG
>JAXHTB010000496.1:0-2489 GCA_034190185.1 Spirochaetota bacterium
TTTATCATGAAAAGGGCAATATTATTTTTAGCTATCCTCAAAATGAACTTGAGAAAGCTCTTTCAATAATGCTTTTTTATCATGATATAGGTAAAGGCACTCTATTCTTTCAAGAATACCTACAATCAAAAAGAGATAACACACCATATAACTATGACGATGATCTCAGGAAACATGCTCTGATCTCTGCTGTATACGCAGGGTACAAGGCTCACCTGTCAATTCAAGATGATATATGTAATAGCATTCTACCGATAGCTGTATTTTACTGCATCAGGAAGCATCATGGTAATTTAATAAATCTTAATGATGATATCGGTATAAGCAAACCTAAATGGAAAATTATTGAAGAACAATGGAAATTTTTAGACTTAAACTCAGTTGATGAAAGGAATCCTTTATTATTTAGCGATGCAAAGGACTATATTGATGATTTATACTGGCAAGTTGATGATTTTATAACAAGCATTGAAAACTATAACTTAATGAATTTATTTTTTTCTATTTTAACATATGCTGATAAAAACGAAGCAGCTTTTAGTGAGCGAGTCGAGACTAAATCACTTAATAATGACCATTGTAACCTTATAGAAAATTATAAATCGAAAAAATTTGATACTAATCCTGTTTCAAAGCTGAACGTAGTAAGGAATTCAATTTTTAATGATTGTAAGAATGCCATTAAAACTGGTAGAATTCTTTCAGTTAACGTCCCAACTGGAAGCGGAAAAACTTTAACAGTCATTAATACAGCGCTAAAAATCTTAAAAGATGATCCATCAATAAAAAAAATTATTTATACTTTGCCCTTTACCTCTGTTATTGATCAAACACAAAAAGTTATTCGAGAAGTTTTTGAATTAAGTAATTATGATGCTGATGATTACATTATTGTTCATCACCATCTGGCCGAAGCAGAATTTAAACTGGATGAAGATTTTATAAAAGGAGACTCAGCTCAATTTTTAATTGAGAATTGGGACGCTCCTATAATATTAACTACATTCTGGCAATTATTCAATACTTTACTCTCTGGCAAGAATAAACAGTTGAGGAAATTTCATAATATTGCAGATTCAATTATAATATTAGATGAAATACAATCAGTAAGACATGAATACTGGGAACTTATTAAGGTAATATTACAAAATTTTTCAACTCAGTTCAATTGTATGATTATATTGATGACAGCGACAATGCCATTAATTTTTAAAGAGGAAGAAAATGAAATTCTATCCTTAATTTCAAAAGAAAGAAGAGATGGTTATTTTAGAAAATTATCGAGATATAAATTATTTAGTATAAATGAATTGGAGAATATCTCAACTGATGAACTCTATCTGAAAGTAAAAGAACATTTACTTAAAGAAAAACAAAAGAGTTTTTTATTTGTCTTTAATACTATAAAAAGCAGTATCAATTTTTTTAATTTACTTAAAGAAGATTTTATGGATGAGGAGTTAATATATCTTTCTACAAATATAATACCAGTAGATAGAATTGATCGTATAGAAAAGATAAAAAACAACGCTAATAGAAAAATTATTGTTTCAACACAGCTAATTGAAGCTGGTGTTGATATTGACCTTGATATTGTGTACAGAGACTTTGCTCCTTTCGATTCACTGATCCAGACTGCTGGACGGTGCAATAGAAATAATAGTGAAATTAAAGGTGAAGTATATATTTTTAAATTATATGACTCTGAAAAGAATAAAAACTTTTGCAATTTTATCTATTCCACATCTACCCTTCACGCAACTGATTCTATAATAAAAGATTGTAATGGCCTTCCTGAAAGTGAACTGCTTTCCTTAATTGTTTTATACTACAAGAAAATTATATCAATTTCATCATCTCAAGAATCAATTGATATTTTAAAGTATGTAAAAAGACTTGAATATGAAAATATTGAAAAAGATTTCAAATTGATTGAAGACAATATTCCAAACGTACTTATTTTTATTGAAAAAGATGAGAAAGCGACTGAATTACTACTGGAATTTAATGAGATAATAAAAATTGAAGATAAAATAGAGAGAAAGAATCGATTTCTTGAAATAAAGAAAGATTTCTATAGTTATTCTATATCAATAAATATCAATCCTTCTAATATTTCATTATTAAACAGTCTTCCAGAAATCGGTAATTACAAACTGATCGATAAAGATATGCTGTCTTCGTTATATGATAAAATGATTGGTTATAATGGCGATTTTAATAATTTCTTTTGAGATACTATCCTATCTGTTTTTAATTTAGGTAATATAATACATTAGCGATTTAACTAACTTAATTGAAACAATCTAATAGATACGTCAAAAGCTGATACTAATAATGCAAGGAATATATGTTGATTGATAAAAATTTATCAATAATGAAAACAACCATACCCCCATCAATCTTCAATGCGTATCACATCTGTCATCGTCAGGCGTGGCTTATGCATCGCCAGCTAACTGCGGATCAGCAGAATACCTTTCTGGATA
>JAXHTB010000497.1:0-2476 GCA_034190185.1 Spirochaetota bacterium
AATTTTTGTACAATTTCCAAAGATGGCGCATTTTTTAAAGTCAGGCATTATAATGTTGCATCCTTTCCCGAAGAAAAACACCCATTAGTTGGAATAGTTAAAAGAAGCGAGAGGCCTGGCTTTCGTTCTATCCTTAAATCTATTGGCATTGAAAATCCGATTTCCCTTAAAAATATTGTCAATACTACTCATCATTTAGCAGGGTATGAAATTATTTATAAAAAGGAGTTATTCGGAAAAATTTATATAGATAAAGTAGTTGCGGAAAGATTTGGCATTGAATCTAAATACGTTATATTAAAATTGATCATCAATAATTTTCCTACCTCTGATTTAACATCAGAGGATATTTCCATTCTTAATAATATAGTCGTAAAAGATTTGTATAGTTTCATGCCAAATTTAAATCATATAGAAATCTCTCAATATAGATTTGCCTTCAAAGAATTAGAAAAACAGATTCCTTTTTTTAAAACAATAGTGGAATTCCCCGTAATTTCAGATCTGCTTGAAATTATTGTATTTTCCTTTTTTGGATTTGTTGTATTAATGATCTTGTATCGTAAAAGATTGATAAAAGATTAAATTAAGAGTGGAAACAGATTATATCCCTTCGTATTTGTTTTTGAAAAATCAGAACTAATTTTAATCTACAATAAATTCATCTATAAGGTTTGAATCAATATCAAGTGCCATAACATATAATTTGTTATTACTAATAGATAAATGACAAAAGTGATATGACTTTATGAAAACTTGACTGTATGGACTTGTTCGTGCCTGGTCATAAAGAGGTGCACCCCCACCACCAGAAACAATATAGTATATATCGTTATATAAGGAGCGTTCATAAGCATGATCATGCCCATTGAAAACTACATCTACGCCATAATGTTCAAACAAAGGAATTATAGTATGTCTTAAATTCATTTCATCTTCTATATGAGGTCCGGTGCTGAATGGTGGATGATGGAATATTGCTATAGTAAATATAATATAATCAGAAATATTCTGTAAGTCTGTTTCTAACCATAGATATTGCCTGGACCCTATATAAGTATCGGAATTACTATCCAATACAATAAAATGGATTTTATCTATATCTACTGAATACCATCGTTCATTGTTTGGCAAATCGAAATTATCAAAATATAGTTGTGAATTTAGTTCATGGTTTCCTAATGCAGGATAAAAATCTGCGCTATCAATCAGTTCAGAAGTAATTTCATTAAAGATATTCCAATGTTCGCTATTTAAACCGTCTTCTACAAGATCACCTGTATGAAATACAACTGTTGGCAATTTTTCTAACATAGCGTCTACAATATTTTGATGTGTCGTATGGTCAGTTCTACTATCTCCATAAATAAGAATGCTTTGAGAGTTAATATGATTATTGTTCTCAGAATCAGAACATGAAAATTGAAACAAAATTAAAATAGCAATTGTAAAAGATATTAGATTGCTTACTTTTATCAATATAAATTCCTTAAGCACTTTAGGATTCAAGATAGTCCTTCAATATCTAAAAAGGATAGGATCAATCAGGATAGCAAAATTACATGCCATAATTTGGAATATAAGGAAAAGGTGGCTTTTTATCAAGCATTTTAACAATTATGTAAAAGGAAATATATTTTTATTACATTTTAATCTGAGGTCGAATAGATAATTTTTCCTGATTCATTGAAGTCATAATTCCCCAGTTGCGATATCGTCTTTCTGAATTTTTTGGTGTTCAGAGTATCAATAAAAGCCTGCACACCTTTGTTAAAAAACATGTTTTGGGAAAGCACCATATCAAAACTTTCATTTACGATAGGAACAAATGGAAGACCAAATAGTTTTGCTATTGCCACAGTTCCAATTCCAACATTTGTCTCGCCGGAAAGGATAGAAAGCCCAACCTCTACATGGGTGTACACTTCCTTATTATAACCTTTGATTTCACCTACATTAACACCAGATTTATGTATACAGTGATCAATAAGCAATCTTGTTCCAGAACCTTTTTGCCTGTTAATAAAATTAACTCCATTTTGACAAAGATCGGAAAAATCCTTTATTATGAAAGGTGTATTAGGAGCTGTTATAAAACCCAATTCTCTATAAAAAAGATGTACTACTGCAATTTTCATGTCAGGAAGATAGGTAGACATATATGGGATATTATATTCTCCTGTTTTTGGATCCAGGAGATGACACCAGGCAATATCTATATAACCTTTACTTAGTAAACGTAAACCTTCTGTGCTGCCGGTGCTGCTTGTAAAGATATAGAAATCAGGATAAGACTGTTTCATATAGCTTAAAAGGATATCGAGGTTAGGATCGTTGCTGCCCGCTGATAATACTGCTCCATCGACATTTTTACTTTTTTCTAAAACATTCGCAATTCCCTGTTTGGCATCAGTGTTGATCCATTGGTCAATAAGATTTTTTGGAAATACCCATTTCCCAGTTATTCGAGTGCAAG
>JAXHTB010000498.1:0-2476 GCA_034190185.1 Spirochaetota bacterium
TCATGGTCTTTTTTCTTCTAAGGATGCCTATAAAATAAATAGAATGGCGGATAATATTGTTAATGCAGGGTATACACTGCTTACCTTCGATTTCTCTTTTGTTGGCGATTCACAGGGAGATATTTCTAAGCTATCCATACTACAGGAGGTGGAGGATTTAAGAAGTGCAGTGAATTTTTTTAAGAGCTATTGCAATCAGTCACTTCACATAATAGGATCGAGCATGGGTGGGGTAGTGTCACTTATTTATCTATCTGGTAATTCTGCTGAAGTTGATTCATTGACCCTTATCGCTACACCTGTAAAACTAAAAGAACTATTGTTTACAGATCTAGATCTTGACAACGTGGATATCCTTCCAGATGAAGGCATGACACTTTTAGATGGGATACCAGTGCATAACAAATTTTTTAAGGAAATAAAGCATATTGATATGGATGAAGCGCTTTTAAAGATAACTATCCCGACGCTTATAATCCATGGAGCTCTTGATGATGTTGTTGATATTTCTAATGTACAGAGAATGGAAGAAAAATTAAATCCGCAATTTCATTCTGTAATCATTGAGGACGGAGACCACAATCTTACTAGGGATTCTGATATCATTTTGCTTGAAGAAAATATATTAACCTGGCTGGATGATCATTCTTAATTAAAGAAATATCTATTCCAAGTTCAAACTGTATTTAAACTGTTTTTCTTATTGCAGAGAAGTACTATAAAGAAGCAAGAGATACATAAGTGTAAAGTTAATCATGTTTGAACTTGCCTATCTATCCACTTTCAATGCTGAATCGAATAAATTTAAGAGGTGAATTAGATGCTGGATGCAAAAATTATTCGAGAGGACATCGAAATTATAAGAGATGTCTTAAAGAAAAGAAATATGGAAAAGGCGGTAGACCTTGAACGTTTAAAGCAATTGGAGGAAAAAAGAAGGGTAATTTTATCAAACTCAGATGAATTAAGAGAGAAACGAAATAAATTATCTAAAGAGATCGGAGGTAAAAAGGCCAAAGGTGATGATGCTAATGAATTGAGAATTGAGGTGCAGGAGATATCATCCAAAATAAATGATTTTAATGCTCAGATCAATGAGCTGAACAATGAATTCAACGATATGCTTCTTTCTTTACCAAACATTCTTGATCAATCAGTCCCAGTTGGGATGAGTGAAGATGACAATTTAATAATCAGGACCTGGGGAGAAAAACCAGAATTCAGTTTTAAGCCAAAGACGCATTTTGACCTTGGCGTTGACATGAATATTTTAGACTTTGAACGCGGAGTCAAAATATCTGGAGCCCGTTTTTATATTTATCGCGGACTTGCCGCAAGGCTGGAAAGATCTATAATTAACTTTATGCTCGATCTACATACAAGAGAGCATGGATATACAGAAATATTTGGTCCCTTCATTGTAAATGATGAGAGCATGATCGGAACCGGTCAATATCCTAAGTTCCAGGATGAATACTACCGCATAGATCGTGATCGATTATCTCTTATCCCTACAGCAGAGGTTACGCTTACTAATATGTATAGAGATGAGATATTGAGCATCGATGATCTGCCAATCTATGTTACTATGCAGTCTTCATGTTTTAGGAGAGAAGCTGGCGCGGCTGGTAAAGATACTCGAGGGCTTGTAAGAGTGCATCAGTTTCAGAAGGTGGAACTTGTTAAGTTTGTTGAGCCTGATAAATCTAACCAAGAATTAGAAAATCTTCTAACCGATGCTGAGGAGGTGCTGAAGAGATTGAATCTACATTACAGAGTAGTATTACTTTGCAGTGGAGATACATCAGCTTCATCATCAAAAACATACGATATAGAAGTATGGATGCCAGGTCTTAACAGGTACCTTGAAATATCTTCCTGCTCAAACTTCCTCGATTATCAAGCCAGGAGGGCTAAGATAAGATACAGAAGAGCAAAGGGGGAAAAACCGATTTTTGTTCATACAATAAACGGTTCAGGACTAGCTGCGGGAAGAACCATGGCTGCCATAATGGAAAACTACCAGACTGAGGATGGCAGAATTGAAATTCCAGATATTTTAAAAATGGATAGATGATTGTTGAGCAATAAGGTTTTAAATTGATCCCTGAATACCTTTTAAGGTTATTTACCATGATATTACTGTGTTGATTATATCCCTAGTTATTCCAGCGCCGTCTCCTGCAGTAACAATATTACTTATATCTGTTTCTAAGAATTCGATTGTAATTATTTTTTAGCTTTAAATTTTATTTCAGTGACATAGATCGATGTTAAATCGTTATTCAGTCCATCTATTAGATCGTTTTGCAGTTGCAATTTTTTTATAGTTGATTTATTACGACAAAGCTCACACAGAAGCGGCTGGAGTTGGCAAGGGCCCTGATGAGCCGCCCAAGGATGATCCTGTTGGATGAACCGGTCTCCGGGCTGAACCCTTCTGAAACAGCCGACATGGCCGAGCTCATCGTGAAGC
>JAXHTB010000499.1:0-2437 GCA_034190185.1 Spirochaetota bacterium
AAAACTATTTTTACTAATAACAGCATACTTTACAATATCGTCAGGTTGTTTTCTTGTTGATGACAGCCCACTCAAAGATGGTGACGGCAAGGACTTAGGAAATCCGAAATTTGCCAGTGGCCCTGAGTATGGCAATTACTATCCTTTTGCCAAGGGTATAATTGACGCTGCAGGGGAAACCCTTGGTATATATATGGAAAACATATCAACAGAAGGTTCTCTGGAAAATGCTATAAAGCTTGTAAGCGGTGACAATTACATGGGCAACGCCTATATGGCTCTTATGCAAGAGGATGTATTCAGCTATGCGCAAAAAAGCTGCGAAACACAATACGATACCGATCCTGACAGCGTAAACAAAAATTTGCTTAAGATAGCCTCGCAAATAAGGGTGCTTCTTGCCCTTTTCGATGAAGATGTTCATCTTTTAGTAAATACTGATAATGTAACTGATTACTGGCATGATGGAAATGATGCAGCCGGAGCTGACGGAGAAATAACATTGTCCGATCTAATAAATAACCCAAAAGAATGGAAGATAAATATTGGATCAACTGAATCTGGAACATATATAACTGCAAAGAACATCGTGGATGCTCATTCCTTTATTGTTAATCCTGAATTGAAAACTGATGATGCCTCTACAGGGATAAACAAAGTAATTAGCGGAGAATACGACGCAGGATTCTTTGTAACAGCATCACCATCACCTCTTTTTGAAAATATACCAGATAATACAAATGTCAAACTTATACCTGTTCAAATGCCTGATGCTAAAAAATCGTACAATGAAAACGGAACAATTTTTGCAGGTGATTACCCCTTTCAGGAAGATGATGTAAGCGGAAATATTACAGTAAAGACACTGCTTGTAGTAGGACCTCAATTCAATAACCAGGGTTTAAATATTTTCCTGGATTACATTTTTGCAAATGCTGATGAATATAGATCTTATAATCATAAATGGACTAATGTCGCTCTAACACAATCGCAAGATTATATGATACAAAATCCACAGGTATGCAACTACCGCGCTATATGCTATGTATCGGGTTTTACCGAGTTAGATGAATTCTACCTTGAACCTTTCTTCTACAGCGACTACGGCATTAGTGCTTACCACGAAATGGCAACCGAGATTATCTGGCTTCTATCTCATAATAGCGGTATCGATCTTAGAGAGAAAAACAGCACAGGAACCTGGGAAAATTCCTACAGAATGCTCAATGGGAACGCAACTATGGCGCTTGTTCAGGATGATATCTTCAGCTATCTGACAGAAAGCAACGAAATGTACGACAGCATGCAGGCTGCGTCTATGAAGAAGATCGCTCCCTTACATTATGAATATCTTCATTTATTAGTTACCACAAATGCAAGTAACTGGACCCAGTGGCCATCCATCCCATCAAACCTTGAGGAAATTTTTACAGATCCTGCTGTCTTAAATGACAGCGAACCAGAGCTGCATATAAATATCGGACCTAAAACCTCAGGCACATTTATTACAGCTATGCAGGTTATAAATTCTTATAGATCAATAGATAATGATGAAGATGGAACTCCAGATATGGATGAGATGGAAATTAATTTCTACTTTGACTCACCATCTGATGCTGTTTCAAAGGTTGAGAATGGAGATTATCATATGATGTTTGTTGTTTCAGGTGTTCCCTATCACAGATTTTATTCGCATGATACATATACCATGCCAACAAATTGCCAAATTATTCCTGCCAGATTCTATGATGCAGATAACGATGGAAATTACCTGGAAGACACCCCCTACCCCTACAGAGAAGGGATATTGCATGGTAATGGAACTGCAGAATACGAGAATTATCCCTATCCCTCTGGTATCCTTCCCTCAGATATTACAACATTAAGGATTCGCGCCATTCAGGTAGCATCTCCTGTTTTTGACGACAGCGAATTAGAAACATACATAAAATCGATATTCAGAAAAAGTTATTATATGACATATCCAGCAGATCCGGACGATCTAGACTTTGTACCAAATCCTTTATGGATATCTATTAAAAAAGAAAGCATATTAGAAGCAGACGCTGATTATGATACTTATGAAGAAGATGTAGTTGGTGCTAAGGAATATTTTGTTAAACACCCTTTTGGATGGAGCAATGAAGCGGCAAAATACTATGTAGCTTTATTTCCAGATAATTAAGATAATCAATTGTATATAACATGGAGGAATTACATGATAATTCATAGAATTATAATACCTATCATTCTATTATTTGTAATATTTTCAATATCTGGCTGCATCGATGACAGTGCTGTTGAGTATAACGAATACTCTATTGACAACATCACCCCTCCTGTTGACAAACAGGGAGCAGAGTTAGAAAAAAAGGTTCATATCGGCCACGACCTTCCAGTGAACATCTCTCTAACAGCAACATATGATGAAGAGAAC
>JAXHTB010000005.1:0-27346 GCA_034190185.1 Spirochaetota bacterium
TGCCTTTATTACACCTGGGATTTTCCCTTCATTCGCTAATTTCCTAAAGCAAATTCGACAAATTCCAAATCTTCTCATATAACCTCTTGGTCTGCCGCAAAGGCTACATCTATTATGTTCTCTTACTTTGAATTTACTAGCCTTGTTATTCTTTGCAATCATACTTTTTTTAGCCACAATAATACTCCTAATCTTTAAATGGCATTCTAAACTCATCTAGAAGGGCCTTCCCTTCCTTTTTATTTTTACCAGTTGTGACAATTGTTATATTTATGCCATGAATTTTATCAACCTTGTCGAAATCAATCTCTGGGAAAATTATCTGCTCTTTTATTGAAAGATTATAATTACCAAAAGCGTCAAATGACTTTGAGGATAATCCACGGAAATCCCTAACTCTGGGCAACGATACATTGATTAGTCTATCTAGAAATTCATACATCCTATCTCCTCTGAGTGTCACCCTACATCCAACATCATAACCTTCTCTAATTTTAAAGTTTGATATTGATTTTTTTGCTACTGTTTTTACAGCTTTCTGTCCGGTTATTATAGACAATTCATCTATAGTAGTACTCAAAGCAGTTTTATTTGAATGTGCATCGCCAATTCCAACATTTAATACTATTTTCTCAAGTTTAGGGACCTGCATAATAGACTTTAAGTTTAAAGATTCCTTTAACCTAAACTTTATACTTTTATTATATTCTTCATTTAATCTTGATGACATTTAGACTTCCTAATTAATCAATACTTTTCCTACACTTCTTACATATACGTATTTTTTTTGAGTCTGTTTCCTTCACTCCAATTCGAACACCAACTTTGCATTTATCACAAAAATACATGATGTTAGAAATATGGACAGGACTCTCCAAACTAATTATACCACCCTTTGGGTTTTCTTGTGAAGCGCGAATAAATTTCTTCTTCTTATTTATACCTTCTACTATAACTTTTCCAAGGCTTCTGTTTACATATAATATCTTGCCTCTGCTACCACATTCTGAGCCAGTAATAACAACTACATTATCGTTCTTTTTCAACCTGGTTTTATTCATTTATCACCAACCAAACCTTATATCCCTTTCTTTACTTTAAAGCTTTATTATTTGTCCTTTAGAGTTATTTATTAGGATCGATTATTTACTCTTAAATTACCTACATAAAAAATAAGATAAATTGTAAAAATATATTTTTATTATAACACTTCAGGGGCTAAGGAAATTATTTTTAAAAAATTCTTATCTCTTAACTCTCTAGCAACGGGACCAAATATTCTGGAACCTCTTGGTTCTCCTTTTTCATCAATTATGGCAACAGCATTATCATCAAATCTTATATAAGTCCCATCTTTTCTTCTCGTTGGTTTTGTAGTCCTAACCACTACTGCTTTTAATACAGCTTTCCCATGAACCTTCTTTCCAGTAGCATCCTTTAATCCATAGGATGGTTGTGAATCCTTTACAGCAACAATAATTACATCTCCAACCCTAGCGTATCTTCTACCACTATCTCCGAGTATCTTGATACACTGAACCCTCTTGACTCCACTATTATCTGCTACATAAAGCATTGTTTCAACTTGTATCATTTTAAAACCCTATTTTATTTAGCCTTTGTTATCACTTCAACCAGCCGATATCTTTTACTGCTTGAAAGGGGACGAGTCTCCTCTATTTTTACTACATCACCAATATTACATGTATTATGACTATCATGGCTTTTTACACGTCGTGATCGAATTACCGATTTCTTATACAATGGATGCATCATCATTCGCTCAATTTCTACGACAATAGTTTTATCCATTTTATTGCTAACTACCTTACCCTGTAGCTGTTTCCTAATATTTGCCATATTTCAAACCTTAACTATTTACGTTTTGAAACTCTTATACCAAGTTCATACTCACGCTTTAATGTAAGTATACGTGCAATATGTTTCTTATATTCCTTAATTTTCTTTGTATTTTCAATCCGACTTGTTACCCCGGAGAATCTTTCTTTTCGGAGCTCTTCCTTAGTCTCTTTTAAGCTTCGAATCAAATCGTCCATACTCAGTTCATCAAGTTTGCCTTTCATCGGAATATTTCCTATCTGCTATTATTTATCTATAGATATTATTTTTGTTTTTACGGATAATTTAAAGGAAGCTAAACGCAAAGCTTGCTTAGCTAATCCTTCTTCAACACCTGCTAATTCAAATAAAATTCTTCCCGGTTTTATAATTACATTCCATCCTTCTGGATTTCCTTTTCCTTTACCCATTCTGGTTTCAGCAGGCTTTTTTGTATATGGACTGTCTGGGAAAATCCTTATCCATAGTTTTCCACTTCTTTTTACCTTTCTCGATATTGCAATACGCGCAGCTTCTATTTGTCTATTCGAGAGAGTCCCGCACTCCACTGCTTTTAATGCAAATTCTCCAAAACTGATTGATGAACCACGAGATGATTTACCCTTCATCCTTCCACGTTGGAACTTTCTGTATTTAGTTCTCTTCGGCATTAACATAATAAAACTCCACTCTACTTTAATCTTCTCTGAACTTTGTATTTATCTTCATCAGCTTCTTCTTCTTTGTTCGATATGATATCACCATTATAAATCCATACTTTTAAGCCAATTAAACCAAAAGTAGTTAAGGCCTCTGCTGTATCATAATCGATGTCTGCGCGAAGTGTATGCAATGGGATCCTTCCTTCCTTATAAGATTCAGATCTTGCCATTTCAGCACCATTCAATCTGCCTGAAATCAGTATTTTAACACCTAATGCACCACTTCTAATTGCGCCAGTTATTGCCTGTTTTATTGCTCTTCTATAAGGGAATCTGTTTTCTATCTGTAATGCGACCTGTTCTGCAATGAGTTTTGCAGTCTTTTCTACTTTCTTTACTTCTATTATATTAATATAAACTGTTTTTGAAGCAATTTTTTGAAGATCGACTTTCATTGATTCAATATCAACACCTTTTCTACCTATGAGTATTCCAGGCCTTGCAGCGTGGATATTAATATTTACTCTATCTGGAAATCTTTCAATTACTACTCTTGCAATACCTGCTTTACTGTGTTCTTTCTCAATAAATTTACGTATTGCTAGGTCTTCAAGAAAGAACTTTGCGTAGGTTCCTTTCTCTTCATACCATACAGAATCCCAGGTTCTTATAATTCCTAGCCTTAGTCCAGTTGGATTTACTTTTTGTCCCATTATAATTACCGTATATTTTTAATCTTGATCTGATAAAACTATCATTATATGACTGGTACGTTTCCGAATTCTTGTTGCCCTTCCACGGGCCCTAGGTAAATATCTTTTTAATGTAGGGCCTTCATCAATACAGATCTTCTTTATATATATATCATTCTCAAGGATATCCGGATTATGATATTTCGCATTAGCGCCTGCTGAATACAAGGTTTTAAGAATCATCTTAGAACCCTTGCGGGGTATAGACTTTAATGTATCTACAGCTTCTGGGAAAGAATACCCCCTTATTCTGTCAGCTACAAGTCTAACCTTAGAAGCAGAAATTCGGTTATATCTTGAAACAGCACTAAAATCCATTACCTCTTTCTCCTTGCTATTTTATCATCCTTGCTGGTATGACCTCTATAGGTTCTAGTTGGTGAAAATTCTCCCAATTTGTGGCCAACCATATTCTCTGTAATATAAACAGGTATAAAAATCTTGCCATTATGAACCATTAAAGTATGGCCAATCATTTCTGGAAAAATTGTAGAACGCCTTGACCAAGTTTTAAAGGCTTTCTTTTCATTCTTCGAATTCATTTCCTCTATCTTTCTAAAAAGCTTAATATCGATATATGGTCCTTTTTTTACAGATCTAGCCATCAATTATTTCCTTTTCCTGATTATCATTTTATTGCTGTATTTATTCTTTTTTCTTGTTTTATACCCCTTTGCTGGTACTCCAGTTGGTGATACAGGATGCCTTCCACCTGATGATTTCCCCTCACCACCTCCAAGGGGATGATCTACTGGATTCATTGCAACACCTCGAACCTTAGGCCTCTTGTTCATCCATCTAGATCTGCCAGCTTTTCCTATAACAATATTTATATGATCTTTATTCCCAACTTCACCGATTGTTGCATAACATTCTTTATGTATCTTCCTGATTTCACCAGAAGGTAGTTTGATAAGTGTATAATCTCCTTCCTTTGCAGTTATTTGAGCTGTTGTTCCAGCAGACCTAACCAACTGTCCGCCTTTTCCTTTATGTAATTCAATATTATAGATTCCTGTTCCATGAGGAATTTTTTTTAGCGGCAATGAATTTCCAATCTTAATTTCAACATCCTCACCTGAAACTATCTTATCACCTAATTGTAATGAATGGGGAGCGATAATATATCTTTTTTCACCATCAATATATGTAATTAATGCAATATTAGCAGCTCTATTTGGATCGTACTCAATTGACGATACCTTGCCTTCAATACCATACTTATCTCGCTTAAAATCGATTACTCTATACTTTCTCTTATGCCCCCCACCCCTTCTTCTAACAGAAATTTGTCCTTTATGACCTCTTCCTGCATACTCCTTTTTACCTGAAGTTAGCTTCTTATTAGGCTTATCTGTAGTAATCTCATCAAATGTGAGCACTGTTTTATATCTAAGTGTTGGTGTTGTCGGTTTAAATTTCTTTATACCCATCTTCTTCCTTTATTCCTAACTTACATACTCACTTGTTATTACAAAGAGCTTAATATAAATATTTCTATACTGGAAAAAACTTACTTATTTTCATAGAGTTCAATTCTTTCACCTTTCTTTAAGGTAACTATAGCTTTTTTCCAAGAGGGAGTATATCCATAGTGATACCGAACTCTCTTTTTCCTTCCTCTAACCTTCATCACATTTATCTTAATCGGATTTACATTAAAAATCTCTCTGATTGCTTTATCAATCATATGTTTATTCGATTTATTAGCCACACGAAAAACATATTTTCCATCTTCTGCCATATCAGTTGTCTTTTCCGAAACAACCGGACTGATAATAATATCATTATTATCCATTAATCTAACCTTTTACATAATTACTATTTATATACTTAACTGCGCTTTCAGTAAACAGAACTGTTTTTGAATAAAAAACATCTCGACTCGAAATTCTTTTAACATTATTATATTTAAACCATTGAATATTTTTTATCGCTCTTTTCAATAATGGATTATCGTCATGAGTAACAAGCACGCCCTTGTCAATCTGGAGGTCTCTTCCAATCTTAACAATCTCCTTAGTTTTTCCCTCTGCAATGCTAAAATCTTCAACCACTTTAACTAGTCCTTCCTTAACAATTAAAGAAAACAATGACCTATAAGCCTCTCGTCTAATCTTTTTAGGCAAATCCTTTCGATAATCTCTTGGTTTAGGTCCAAAGACTACTCCTCCACCTTTCCACTGTGGAGACCGAATACTTCCATGTCGGGCTCTTCCTGTTCCCTTTTGTCTCCATGGCTTTGCTCCACCACCACGCACTTCTGCTCTCTCTTTTGTTGAGTGTGTTCCTTGCCGTTGATTTGCATTTGAATTCTTGATTAATTGATAAATTAACGTATCATTCACTTTAGCATTGAATACACTTTCAGCAAGCTCTACCTTGCCAATAACTTCACCTTTAATAGATAATTTATCTATATCCATCACTAGCTAGCCTTTTTTTTAACTGTAATTAATGAATCCCTTGTTCCTGGAACTGCTCCAGAAATTAAAACAATATTTTTATCTTCAAAAATCTTCACAATTCTTAAATTTTTAACAGTTACGGTTTCATTGCCATATCTGCCAGGCATCTTTTGCCCCTTCCAAACCTCACCAGGATAAGCACATGCACCAATAGAACCAGGAGCCCTATGGAAGTGAGAACCATGAGTCTTTCTTCCACCCGCAAATCCGTGTCTCTTAATAACACCAGAGAAACCTCTTCCCTTAGAGGTTCCTGTAACATTTACAACATCACCCTCTTCGAAAATTCTACAGGTAATTATGCTTTCTACATCCAGAGAATCATCAAATACATCAACCTCCCTGAAAATCTTCTTTGCAAGGAGTCCTTTCTTATTTAAATCTTCTCGTATCGATTTAGTTAATTTACTTTCTTTTATGTCTATATAACCAAGTTTCAGCGAGGAATAACCATCCCTTTTTATTGTCTTCTTTTGAACAACAACACATGGACCCAGTTCACATATTGTTACAGGAATAACGGTTCCATCGTCATTAAAATATTCGCTCATTCCAAGTTTTTTGCCTAATAAAGCTTTATACATCATCTATGTCCAACTTCCTTAAAATTAGTAATTGTCTATAATTTAGTGCAAGAATTGCTCGAATAATGATCAGGATTTTATATCTACTGAAACTCCAGCAGGGAGTACCAATTTCATTAAAGCCTCTACTGTATCTGAATTAGGTTCTACAATGTCGATCAAGCGCTTATGTGTCCTAATTTCAAACTGTTCACGAGACTTCTTATTTACATGCGGCGATCTCAATACGCAGTAACGCTCAACCTTTGCTGGTAAAGGAATCGGACCTGATACCTTTGCCCCACTTCTCTTTGTAGTCATAACAATCTTTGCAGCTGATTGATCTAAAACACCTGCATCAAACGACCTAAGCTTTACCCGAATTCTCTGTTCTTGAATATTAACCACTTCTTATACCCTTTTTTTTTATTACCAAAGTAGTTTACTTTGATTCGGATGAATTATAATAATCCAGACTCGAATCCTAATTTTATA
The DNA here is from genome assembly GCA_034190185.1 of Spirochaetota bacterium. Lineage (GTDB taxonomy): Bacteria > Spirochaetota > UBA4802 > UBA4802 > JAFGDQ01 > JAXHTB01. Next base: position 6,780 of record JAXHTB010000005.1, read on the forward strand.
ATTTCTTATGTTACGATCATAATATACGTCTTTATCGCAAAAAAGATACAAAGATTCAAGTAAAATTGATAATCAACGCTAGGATAACAAGGCATATTCGCCTGCTATTCCCTTTTCTAAATTCTATCACTTGAAGCCTTGAATCCTGCTATCCTAGAAATGACTCAATATATTCTCATTTCTGATAAGTATTTCGGCAATACAATAATACTTCAATATCAGTTCAATAAAAAAAGTTCAAAATTCCGATACGCTAAAATACAATCATTAGGATATATAAACATTGAGGCGGTTTCACGACCTCCCTGTCGAAGTCAATAATATAAGACAAAATCATCCTTAAAAAGAACATTCTGCATAATCCAGACAACCAGGTTAATTGAGAGAGGGAATCAGAATTTAGGAAAGTTAAATAAAGATGCATTTATATGCATCTCTATCAATACCGTAATCAAAGCTAATAAAATTTAATTTCTTATAGTTGGATCGATATTCACTCTTTTCTAATTTTACTCTCTTATCAACAATAAAACGCAAATAGTAAAAAATGAGTCAAGGTAGGTTAACTGAATACTTGTATTCGAATAAATTTATTCATCTCTGCAAGGCAAGCTTCATAGTATAGGGTTGTAGAGGTGTTGGAGATTAAGCCCCTACAACCTCTGTTTGCCTATTTCGCTCACCCGAATCCTCATATTCATTTATCCTTTAATTACACTCTTTGAGATATTCATTTCTTACTGGTATTTCTTTAAACTATAAATGTTACAGATTACAACACTCTGGACTAGTAAGCATTTTGTCTTATAAATTTTGTTAAAGCTATTTATAAACAAAATTCGTAAATAATTCCAATAATTCAATTAGACAACTATCAATATGCTCGATCAATATGTCAAACCTTTTTATCTATTTATTCAATTATTTTCGAAACAACTCCTGCACCAACTGTTCTTCCACCTTCACGAATAGCAAATCTAAGAGTCTCCTCAATAGCAACAGGTGTAATTAGATCAACCGTCATCTTAACATTGTCCCCAGGCATAACCATCTCAACATCTTTCGGCAATTCGATTACACCAGTCACATCTGTTGTTCTAAGATAAAATTGAGGCCTATAATTTGAGAAAAATGGAGTATGCCTGCCACCTTCCTCTTTTGATAACACATATACCTCTGATTCAAACTTCTTATGAGGAGTTATAGAACCTGGCTTAGCTAGAACCTGACCTCTCTCAACCTGATCCTTGCCAATACCCCTAAGTAAACATCCTACATTATCACCAGCTATCCCCTGATCAAGGAGCTTACGAAACATTTCAACACCAGTAACAACTGTTTTTTGTGTATCAGCAAAGCCAACTATTTCAACTTCTTCACCAGTATTTACAACTCCTCTCTCGATCCTTCCCGTAACAACTGTACCTCGTCCTGTGATTGAAAAAATATCTTCAATCGGCATTAAGAAAGGTTTCTCACTATCTCTTTTAGGTTCTGGAATATAAGTATCTAAAGCTTCTGCTAATTTTAATATTGGACCACACTTATCACATTCCGATTTTCCACAACCACATTCCATTGCCTGCAAAGCTGAACCTGGAATAATTGGTATCTCATCGCCTGGAAACTCATACTTATTAAGAAGTTCTCTTACTTCCATATCAACCAGTTCAATCAATTCATCCTTGTCTGCTGGATCAAGCATATCAACCTTGTTCAGGAAAACAACAATATGTGGCACATTTACCTGTCTTGCCAAAAGAACATGCTCCTTTGTTTGAGGCATTGGACCATCTGTTGCAGCAACAACTAACACAGCGGCATCCATTTGAGCTGCGCCTGTTATCATATTCTTTATATAATCTGCATGCCCTGGGCAATCAACATGAGCATAATGCCTATTTTCAGTCTCATATTCCTGATGTGAAGTTGCAATAGTTATTCCTCTGGCCTTCTCTTCAGGAGCATTATCAATCTGATCAAACTCAATCGGTTTGTTACCCCCGCCAATTGATTGGGTTAAACACTTTGTAATTGCTGAGGTTAATGTAGTCTTTCCATGGTCAATATGGCCTATTGTGCCAACATTAACATGAGGTTTGTTCCTTTCAAATTTTTCTTTTGCCATATCTTATCTCCTAAAAATTATTCAATACATTTTAAATCTATTCTTAATCATCTTCACCTGCTATTTATGCTTATCTATGTTAACAAGATCGGTGGGGAAATAAAAGTATAAAAGTGGTTAACTATAATGTCTATAAATACCTTTAATTCATAAGCCAATAGCAAGGACTTGATCAATTTTTTCTACTTTTGATTTTCAAACAGTAAAATTTCTCTACCAATATAACCAATTAACTTGACTAGTAAATTCTGAAAATAATCTAAATCGGCATTAAATCTGTAAGCAATTTTTTAATTGATTCATCCAAAAAATGATAAAGGGCAGAAAGTTTCAAGTACTAAATGAAAATATTAAGAAAAAAATGAATTATTAAGTAAATAATTTTAATATTAAGAAAAAAATTTGACATCTGTCAACAAATTAATTTTAAAAGACGAGAAAATTCTATCTTTATCATCATACAATACAATGTATATAATACACTATTAAACTTTCCATATAAATAGTATATTAAAAGCTGTATGGTAAAAAATAAATAATATCCAAATATTACGAGGATAAATTGGTGGATATTCTTCCGGTCATTTTCCCTACAATATTCTCAATTATATTTTTAGGCACAATATCATAATGGCTGAATTGAAGAGTATGAGAAGCGCGCCCTTGACTGATAGATCTTAATCTTGTAGCATATCCGAACACCTCGGATAGGGGCACAAGAGCATTAATCACCTTCAATAGTTTCAACATATCAATACCTTCAACCCTTGCCCTGCGACTATTTAAATCGTTAATAATATCTCCAGTATATTCTTCAGGAGAAACCACTTCAAGTTTCATAATAGGTTCAAGTAGAGACGGTTCACTCCTTCTAGCGCCATCCTTAAAGGCCATATTAGCAGCTATCCTATAGGCAATATCGACCGATTTATTTTGATCATAAGAGCCGCCTATCAGTGAAGTCTTTATATCCATCATTTCATATCCAGCCAATACTCCTGCCTTCATAGCGTCCTTTAATCCATCTTCAATAATCGAAATAAATATCTGAGGGATTTCATCATTTACCAACCTATTTTCAAATATGAAACCTGTGCCAGGTTTTAAAGGCTCCATCTCAATAACTACATGTCCAAACTGATCTACTCCTCCGATATTATTTGTATACTTATATTCTGATCTGCAATTTTTAGTTATAGTTTCTTTATAGGTAACCTGCGGTTTCCCAATATTTGCATGAATATTAAATTCTCTAGTCAATCTATCAACAATAATCTCAAGATGCAACTCACCCATTCCAAATATAAGTGTCTCACCTGTATCAGGATCATACTTTACTTTAAAAGTAGGGTCTTCATCTTCAAGACGTTGTAAAACTGACTTAAATTTCTCTGCTTCAGCCTTGGTCTTTGGTTCAAATCGCTTAGAGATAACTGGTTCAGGAAACTCCATCTTCTCTAATAAAATAGGATTATCAACATCCGAAAGAGTATCGCCGGTACGTACTGATTTAACTCCAACCAGAGCAACAATATCACCAGTAAAGACCTCTTTTACATCCTCCCGGTCATTTGCATGCATTCTTAAGATCCTGCCGATCCTCTCTTTCTTGTTTGTTGTCACATTCAATACAATATCACCGGTTTTAACATTACCAGAATAGATTCTAGCATATGATAATTTCCCTACATACGTATCAGAGGATATCTTAAAAACTAAAGCACAAAAACTATCTTTATCTTCCGGCTTACGAAACAATAAATCATCACTTATCTTAGGATTATGCCCCTCAACTGGTTTCATGTCCCTGGGTGAAGGGAGATAGTCTATAATAGCATCCAATATCGGTTGCACACCCTTATTCTTTAAAGCACTGCCACAAAAAACAGGGAAAGCTTTTGAACTAATTGTCACTCTTCTTATGGCAGATTTCATGCTTTCAATATCAACAGGAAAACCCTCTATGAATTTTTCCATAATTTCATCATCATACTCTGCTAATGTCTCAATCAACTTATCCCTATAAGTTTCAACTGTGCTCAGAAGATTTTCCGGAATAGGAATCTCTTCATACTTCTCACCAAGATCATCATCCCAAGCAAGTCCTTTCATCTGAAGTATATCAACAACTCCAACAAACTCATCATTAGATTTTAATATAGGTATCTGCAGGCATAAAGGTTCAGAGAATAACTTCTCTCTAATCATATCAATAGATCTTTCAAAATCAGCTCCCACCCTATCCATCTTATTTATAAAGCAGATCCTTGGGATATGATACTTATCCGCCTGTCTCCATACTGTTTCGGACTGAGGTTCAACACCTGCAACAGCATCAAACACAGCAATTGATGAATCTAGAACCCTTAAGCTCCTTTCCACTTCTACAGTAAAATCCACATGTCCAGGAGTATCGATAATATTAATTCTGGCATTCCTCCAAAAACATGTCGTTGCTGCCGCAGTGATGGTTATCCCCCTTTCCTTCTCCTGAACCATCCAATCCATCTCTGCTGTGCCATCATGCACCTCTCCCATCTTATATGTTTTACCAGTATAGTAGAGAATTCGCTCAGTCAAGGTCGTCTTTCCAGCATCGATGTGAGCCATTATCCCGATATTTCTTGTTCTATTTAATGGAAGGTCTCTACCCATGTTCTCTCTTTCATAATAAAACTAAAATTTTAATACAAAATAAATCTATATAGCAATATAAAAATTATCTTTATAAAAAAGCCAAAATATGAATATTCATTATGTATAAGATAATATTCTATTATCAATAACTTTAAATCATTTTCAATTATGGTCAATTATGGTAAAGGTATGCTGATACAAGACCTGATATTAATTGGAAGGTGTTTATGCTAAGACCTCTCTACTGTAAATGGATTACGGTTTAAATTCTTCCGAGATATCTCTAACAATAATTCTTATCTTCTAATTCGGGGATTGGTATCTCTACTACTCAATACAAAATCATATTTTGATCTATTTCTCAATTCTATTGAATTCATTTATTGTTTTTTCACTTGAATCCTCGAATCCTTGACTTCACGCTAATCGCCTGATAACACCTTAAATCCTTTGATAACTCTAAAAAATTCATTTTTAATGAGTATTTCGATAAATTAAAAAAAAATAGTTCAAAATTCCGATACGCTAATAATATCTATATCTCCTGAAGTTTAATCATCAAAACCTCATTAAACAACCGCCAATCATTACATCTAAAATAAAGCATAAGACAAACAAAATACAACTAAATACAAAAAAATGATTGAGGTACCTAATATTAACGAAATCAACTAATTCAACAGTATAAATTACTACCATCTATAATGAGCAAAGGCCTTATTAGACTCAGCCATTTTGTGAGTATCCTCTTTCTTCTTTATAGAAACACCTGTATTGTTATATGAATCCATCAGTTCACCAGCCAATCTCTGATGCATAGTCTTCTCTGGTCTGTTCCTTGCATTCTGAATTAACCATCTAATCCCAAGAGCCTGTCTGCGCTCAGGTCTAATTTCCACAGGCACTTGATAAGTGGCTCCACCAACACGCCTAGACCTGACTTCAACCTGAGGTTTTACATTCTCAAGAGCCTGAGTAAATACCTCTATGGGATCTTTATTTGTTTTAGATTCCATTAAATCCATTGCTTTGTAAAAAATAGATTCTGATACGCCCTTTTTTCCTTTTAATAACATACAATTTATAAATTTAGAGACCAATTTGCTCCCATATTTTGGATCAGGTAATACTTCTCTCTTTATTGCTCTTCTTCTTCTTGACATTTCATAACCCTCATATAGTCTAAATAAACAATTGATTTATTCTTATCAGTAAAATCTTTTTTTTCGTAATTAATATTAAGCCTTAGGCTTTCTGGTTCCATATTTTGATCTTCCTCTCTTCCTGTCCTCAACACCAAGGCAATCTATTGCTCCTCTGACAATATGATACTTTACACCTGGAAGATCCTTTACCCTGCCACCCCTGACAAGCACAGCAGAGTGCTCCTGAAGATTATGACCTACTCCTGGAATATACGCTGTAACCTCCATCCCATTAGTAAGCCTAACCCTTGCAACCTTTCTTAATGCAGAATTCGGTTTTTTAGGTGTTACTGTCATTACTCTGGTGCATACACCTCGCTTTTGTGGACATCCTTTTAATGCACGCGCATTTATTTTTCCTTTCTTTTGTTTTCTTCCATTTCTAACAAGTTGATTTATTGTTGGCATAATCTCCTCAATTTATTCTTATTCTAGCTTTTTCATATACTTATTAGTTCTATAAAAAATGCTCAAAATTCCGATGCGCTAAGATAAATATAATTTAGTAAGTATATGTCAATTTGTTCAAATTAATGTCAAGAACTTTTATTTGGAATAGGAACTTCCTCTTCAATATCTAACTTTTCTTCCTGAACAGCTCCGTCAAGATCTCCAACAGTATCCTGATAGACATCAACAGACCTGTAATCCGGCATCCCAGTACCTGCAGGTATTAAGTGACCAATAATTACATTTTCTTTCAATCCACGAAGATGATCAATTTTTCCTCGAATTGCAGCATCTGTTAGAACCCTGGTTGTTTCCTGAAAAGAAGCAGCTGAAATAAAAGATTCAGTATTCAATGCTGCTTTAGTAATGCCAATAAGGATCGGCATTGCAGTGGCAGCCTTTCCACCTTCTTTTACTACTTGCGCATTCGTATCAATGAAATCGAACTTATCTACTATCTTCTCGACAACAAAGTTTGTATCACCTGCATCTGTAATTTTCACTTTTTTAAGCATCTCACGTACAATTACTTCAATATGTTTATCATTGATTCCTACTCCCTGTAATCTGTATACCTCCTGAATCTTAGTTACTAGAAATTTCTGAAGTTCTTTAGGTCCTTTTATTTTCAAAATCTCATGAGGATCTATTGGTCCCTCATCAATCTTCTCACCCTTATATATCCAATCACCATCATGAACTAACAGAAATCGTGAAGCTGGAATTGAATATTCTTTATTAATACCGTCTTCAGACTGAATAAGAACCTTCCTTTTATTTTTTATAGTATCTCCAATCTTAACTTCCCCATCCAACTCAGAAAGTGTTGCTGCTTCCTTTGGCACTCTGGCTTCAAACAATTCAGCAACACGGGGTAGTCCTCCTGTAATATCCTTTGTCCTTGATGCCGCTCTTGGAATCTTGGCCATTATATCTCCAGCATTGACATCATCCCCATCATTTATCATTATATAAGCCCCTTTTGGGAGTAGATATGTTGTGGGCTCTTCAGATGAGGTGTTAACATTAATCCTGGGTTGTAACTTCTCTGTTCGATATTCAACAATAATCCTTTTCATAACGTTTGTATAAGGATCTATTTCCTCTCTTAAAGTCTTATTGATCTCGATATCCAAAAATTCAGCCTTTCCAGATTTCTCAGAAATTATAGGTTCAAGCCACGGATCAAAACTAGCAAGTATCTCTCCTCTGTCATAAATTTTTCCAGTCTTAACATATACCTCTGTGCCTACATTAACCTGTAAGGAATGAGGATCTCCTAACAAATACAATTTCTTCTTATCTAATTTAATAATTCCTGAATTATTCAATTTAATTTCGGATCCATCAGATAAACAAGCTACAACAGTTCCTGTATATATCTTATCACCATCCTCGACCTTAACCTCAGTTTCTGAAGTGATTGGCACATCATTTATTACCCTCTGCACAATCATATATCCCCTTCTTACAGAGATAATCTTCTTTCCTTCAGTTTTTATAGTTTTAAATGTCAGGTCCTTTATCAGGACTGGATAATTCAGTTTGATATCGCTCTCCTCAAAGGAGCTTGAAGCAATACCGCCAATATGAAAAGTTCTCATTGTTAATTGCGTGCCAGGCTGTCCAATAGATTGAGCAGCTATAATACCAACTGCCTCTCCAATATCTACAGGTTTTGCTGTTCCCATATTCCTGCCATAACATTTAGCACACACACCATGTCTTGATTCACATGTTAAAACTGAACGAATTTCAATTGAAGGTATATTCAGCTCATCAATTATTTGTGCGGCATCCTCATCAATCATCTCATCTGCGCTGCATATTAACTCATCGGAAATAGGGTGATTTAAATCATAAAGTAATGTCCTACCCAAAACCCTATCGCCTAGGGTTTCGATCACTTCATCTCCTTCTTTAAGTGGATATATATCAACACCTACTGTAGTCCCGCAATCTTTCTCACGTACAACAACATCCTGGGCAATATCGACTAATCTCCTTGTAAGATATCCTGCATCAGCAGTCTTCAACGCTGTATCAGCAAGTCCCTTCCTAGCTCCATTTGTTGATATGAAGTATTCTAATACAGTTAAGCCTTCCTTAAAATTTGCTCGAATAGGGATATCAATTATTTCTCCACTCGGTTTTGCCATTAAACCGCGCATTCCTGCAAGCTGAGTAATCTGCTGTTTGCTTCCCCTAGCTCCTGAATCTGTCATTATAAATATTGGATTAAAACCACTATGATCCTTTGAAAATCCATCAAACATCTTTTCAGCAACTAATTTATTAGTATTTGTCCAAACATTGATTACCCTGTTGTACCTCTCCTCTTCTGTAATAAAACCATTCCTATGCTCATTTTCAATCTCTTCAACTTTTCCATCTGCCTCACTGATAATTTCATGTTTCTCAGGAGGTATTATAATATCGGATATTGAAATTGTTGGAGCAAATTTTGTTGCATACTTATACCCAGTCTCTTTAATATCATCAATAACTCTAACTGTTATCATAGGCACATAGCGTAAAAATACATCTGATATTATCTTTGAAAGTACCTTATCATTAATAGCTTCGTTTATATAAGGGTAGTCATCAGGTAATAGACTGTTAAATATAAGACGTCCACCTGTTGTCTCAATAAATTCCCCATTAAATAGAAACATTATTTTATCACTGATATTAAGCTGTCCATAATCGATTGACCTTAATACCTCTGCTTCATCATCAAAATATTTTATTTCTAAGTCGTTATTCTCATTCTCCGTTGTCAAATATCGAATACCCAATACTATATCCTGAGTAGGTGTAACGATAGGCTGTCCATTAGCTGGAGAAAGAAGATTGTTTGAAGACAGCATCAAAGTCCAACACTCAATCTGAGCTTTAGGTGAAAGGGGCACATGCACTGCCATCTGATCACCATCAAAATCAGCATTATAAGCATGGCAAACAAGAGGATGCAATTTCAGAGCCTTTCCCTCTACAAGTATAGGTTCAAAGGCCTGAATACCAAGTCTATGTAGCGTTGGGGCTCTATTTAAGAGAACAGGGTGTTCTGCGATTACATCCTCCAATACTTCCCACACCTCAGGCCTCTCATTTTCAATCATCTTCTTAGCAGATTTAATATTCTGAGCATATTCAAGACTTGCCAGTCTCTTCATAATAAATGGTTTAAACAATTCAACAGCCATCTTCTTTGGCAAACCACATTGATGCAATTTTAATTCAGGTCCAATAACAATTACAGACCTTCCAGAATAATCGACACGCTTTCCTAAAAGATTTTGGCGAAATCGACCCTGTTTCCCCTTAAGCATATCACTTAAAGATTTTAAAGGTCTATTCCCTTTCCCTTTGACAGCTCTTTTCCTTCTGCTGTTATCGAAAAGAGCATCAACAGCATCTTGAAGCATTCTTTTCTCATTGCGTACAATTATCTCTGGAGCGCGTAACATTAGTAATCTTCTCAATCTATTGTTTCTGTTTATTACGCGTCTATACAGATCATTAAGGTCCGATGTGGCAAACCTTCTGCCATCCAGTTGAACCATCGGTCTTAGTTCAGGCGGAATTACAGGAATAACATCAAGTATCATCCACTCTGGTTCATTATCCGAATCCCTAAATGACTCAATAATCTCCAATCTCTTTATCAGCCTCTTGTCTACCTTTGAAGCCTTGTTCAATATTTCCTCACGAAGATCTCTTGAATGCTCATCAAGATCTATGCTTCTTAACAATTCCTTTACTGCAGCTGCTCCCATATCTGCAATAAAGGTGTCACCCTCTTTTTCATAGTATTCATTATAAGTATCCTCATCAATCAGTTCACCAATTTTAAGATCAGTATTTCCCGGCTCAATGACAACATATCTTTCATAATAAAGCACTGATTTAAGTGCATTTACAGTCATATTAAGCAGCAACCCGATTCTTGAAGGAACTGACATGTAATACCATATATGCGCAACTGGAGTGGCAAGTTCTATATGCCCACCCCTTTCTCTTCTAACCTTATAATGTGTAACCTCAACTCCACACCTATCGCAAATAACTCCCTTATATCTTATCGATTTAAACTTTCCGCAATAACATTCCCATTCTTTAGTGGTTCCAAAAATCTTCTCACAAAATAAACCATCTCTTTCAGGCTTCAATGTTCTATAGTTTATGGTTTCAGGCTTCTTCACTTCACCATAGGACCACTCTCTGATCATGTCAGGTGAAGCTAATTTAATCTGCATAGAGCTAAAGTCGTTGAAGTCCCTCATATTATTTCCCTTTTCCTCTTAAAATTTTATCCATCTATACTTATTCGCCTTCTTGGTTTGCTAAAACCCTCACTCCATTCAGATAAACTGATTTCATTTCCCTTTTCATCACTAATCCTAATATCCAGTGCTAATCCTCGCAATTCCTGTATAAGAACATTAAATGATTCAGGTATACCTGGAGGTGTGTCATTTATCCCCTTAACAATTGCCTCATATATTCTTGCCCTTCCAAGCATATCGTCTGATTTAACAGTCAATAGTTCCTGTAAAGTATATGCAGCACCATATGCTTCAAGAGCCCATACTTCCATTTCTCCCAACCTTTGACCACCGAATTGAGCTTTTCCGCCAAGTGGTTGTTGTGTAACAAGAGAATATGGACCTGTTGACCTTGCATGAATTTTATCATCAACCATATGAGCTAGTTTCAACATATAGATACACCCAACCATTACAGTATCCTCAAAAGGCTCACCTGTCCTTCCATCATAAAGAACTGTTTTAGAACTAGTAGGCAGTCCTGCTTTTTCTAAATACTTATTAATATCCTCTTTTTGCGCACCGTCGAATATAGGAGTTTCAAATATCATATCAAGTTCAAGCGCAGCCCAGCCCAGTTCCGCTTCAAGAAGTTGTCCAAGATTCATACGGGAAGGAACAGATAATGGATTTAATATAATATCTACTGGAGTACCATCTGGCAGATAGGGCATATCATATTCAGGTAATATTTTCGAAATAACTCCTTTATTACCATGACGTCCAGCCATTTTATCCCCAACAGATATCTTTCTCTTTGAGGCAATATATACTTTATATAATTCTTCTACACCTGGTGAAAGTTCATCCCCATTATCTCTTGAGAATCTTTTGACATCAATAACCATTCCCTCAATGCCATTTGGAACCCTTAGTGATGAATCCCTTACTTCTCTAGCCTTTTCACCAAATATTGAATGTAATAATTTATATTCTGGAGTAAGATCTTCCTCTCCCTTTGGGGTTACTTTCCCCACAAGTATATCACCTGGGGAAACGTAGGCCCCAGATCTAACAATTCCCTCTGGTGTAAGATCTCGAAACGCCTTTTCACTCAAATTTGGTATATCTCGTGTAATTATTTCCCTGCCAAGTTTTGTCTCTCTAGCTTCAATTTCCAGTTGCTCAATATGAATAGAGGTGAAGATGTCCTCTTTTACAAGTCTTTCTGATATTAAAATAGCATCCTCAAAATTATAACCCATCCATGGCATAAATGCCACAACAATATTTTTTCCTAATGCCAATCGGCTATTATCAACCGCTGGGCCATCAGCAATAACATCACCTTTTTTTAACTTATCGCCTTTTGTGACAATAGGCTTCTGATTCATGCATGTGCCCTGATTAGTTCTTTTAAATTTTGATAAAATATACTCATCTTCTTCACCATCTTCATGTGCTACAATAACTCTTTTAGAATCAACATATTTTACTGTGCCTGCTTTATTTGCTATAACCAGCACGCCAGAATCGTATGCAGCATCTTTCTCTATACCTGTCCCAACTACAGGGCATTCTTCTGTCATCAAAGGTACAGCCTGTCGTTGCATATTGGATCCCATGAGCGCTCTATTTGCATCGTCATGCTCAAGAAATGGTATTAAACTTGTTGAAACTGAAAAAATCTGAGAAGGTGAAACATCCATATATTGTATTTCTGCAGATTTTTTATATGGGAAGTTACCCTTATTTCTACATGGGTTGAGATTTTTAACGAAATTACTGTTATTATCCAACTCTGCATTTGCCTGCGCAATAAAATATTTATCCTCTTGGTCTGCTGTAAGATATTCTATCTTATCTGTGACCTTTCCATTCTCAACAACCTTATATGGAGTTTCCAGAAATCCATATTCATTTTTTCTAGCATAAGAACATAGCGATACAATTAAACCTATATTAGGACCTTCTGGAGTCTCAATAGGACACATTCTACCATAGTGGGACGGGTGCACATCTCTTACCTCAAAACCTGCCCTCTCTCTGGATAGTCCACCTGGTCCAAGAGCATTCAATCTCCTTTTGTGCGTGAGTTCAGCTAAAGGATTGGTTTGATCCATAAATTGTGATAATTGACTGGAACCAAAAAACTCATTAATAACTGCTGAAATCGGCTTAATACTAATGAGCGCTTGAGGAGTAACAGCATCGAGATCCTGAATTGTCATTCTCTCTTTAATAACTCTCTCCATCCTTTGAAAACCAATCTTCACCTGATTCATAATCAATTCGCCTACAGACCTTACCCTCCTATTCCCAAGATGGTCGATGTCATCTACATAATATCCATCAGCTTCAGCAATTAGATAAAGGAGATATTTTACAGTGGCAATAATATCATCTGCAGTTAATATTAAAGAGTTATTGACTGTACTATCAAAACCGAATTTACTATTGATTTTATATCTTCCAACTAAACCAAGATTATAAGATTTATAATCAAAAAATAATCTATTTAACTCAGCCCTTGCATTCTCAATGTTTGATGGTTCTCCTGGCCTCATCAGTGAATGTATTTTTAATATTGCTTCATCGACTGAACCACATTCATCTCTCTCAAGCGAATTTATTAAATAAGCATCGTCTTTATTTCCCGGAAATTTTATTAACTCAACCTCACCTATTCCCTCTTCTTGTAATCTGTCAAGGATATCAATATTTATCCGCTCACCAAGCTCAACTATTACCTCACCTGTACTATGACTTACAACCTCTTTAAAAATCCTTCTCCCAATAAGATTGCGTATCGTCTCCTGATTATCTAGCTTAATAACCTCTGTTTCATAAAATAGCTTTACAATCTCTTGGTTCATCTCATAACCCAGAGCCTTAATAAGCAATGTTACCGGGAATTTCTTCTTTCTATCAATTCTAGCGATAATGAAACCCTTTGAATCCATTTCAAATTCGAGCCATGATCCTCTATCTGGAATGACTCTAGAATTATATGCTCTTTCTTTCTCCTCTATGAAAAAAAAGATACCAGGTGACCTATGAAGCTGATTTACTACTACCCTTTCTGCACCATTGATCACAAAGGTGCCCCTATTTGTCATAAGAGGAACATCTCCCATATAAACAGATTGTTCCCGGACCTCCATACTATCCTTCTTAATTAATCTGATAGTTGCTTTTAATGGAGCTGCAAAGGTTACATCCCTATCTTTACATTCAATTTCAGAATATTTCGGTTCTCCTATCTCATATTCTAGAAACTCCAATACAAGATCTTCATGAGGACTTTCTATTGGGAAGAAATTCTCAAACACAGACTGCAGTCCATGATTTCCCCTCTTTGCTGGCAGGATATCATTCTGGAGGAACCATTTATATGAAGAAAGTTGGATATCAATAAGATTTGGAAGGTCAATTTTTGATCCTACCTTTCCGAATGTAAAAATACTTTTTTCATTTTGCATGAATTTTCATCCCACTAGATTAGTTATTTAACAGGCAGCAAGATAAGCGCCTTTATAGTAAAAGGATTCAAGAATTCCAGTATAGAACTGAAACCTCTTTTAACCTATACCCTGATCTATCTTAGAATTCTTTTCATAATATCTAAAGAGAAATAAACATCATCTATTATACAAGATATTATAATATATATAAAATTCTATAAAAATTAAAAATAGATTGAAAATCGATTTAATAAAAAAACAACACAAAGCGTTACAATTATAATTCAATAACTGGCGAAAAACGGTGTATCTAAAATTCTCCGAAGTATTTCTTGCCAATTTTCTTGCCAATTTATTAGGGGCGTATAACAATACGCCCCTAATAAAATCAAAAAAAACAATATTTCTTTAATGGACTAAACTCCATATTTTTATCTTCTATTATGATTCTTATAATTCTGCTGGTGTTGAAAACAACCTTGCCTTTTAAAATATTAGTATTTATAAGTTGCCCCCAATATATTTATATAGAAAAGCCAATCTCATTCAGATTTAAAATATGATCACTATTATATTTGATTTATGGTCATCTTTATCTACTGAATAATAGCAAGAAAAATATTATATTTTAAATCATCGGTATTTTTATAATTTAGATGGATGCAATATATTAATTTTAGATAAATATTATAGTAAAAATATTCTTAAAAAGCTACTTTATTTCAACAGTTCCTCCAGCAGCTTCCAACTGTTCCTTGATCTTCTCGGCTTCTTCTTTTGAAACCTTCTCTTTAACAGCCTTATCTCCTGCCTCTACAAGATCTTTAGCCTCTTTTAGACCAAGAGCAGTTATAGCCCTAACCTCTTTTATTACAGCTATCTTTTTATCACCAAAACCTGTAAGAATAACATCAAAATCATTCTTTTCATCTTCTGCTGCCTCTGCTTCAACTCCAGGCGCTGCTGCTACTGCAATAGGTGCTGCTGCAGAGATGCCAAATTTTTCTTCTAATGCTTTTACTACTTCAGAAGCCTCAATCAATGTAAGGCTGCTAATAGCTTCTACGAGCTCTTCAACTGAAAGTTTTGCCATTTTAAAACTCCTTATACTTAGTGAATAATTCAAGTTAATACGAATCTATCGTAAAAACCTATAAGGTGGAAGTTATCTCACCATTTCTATAATAAATCACTTATACAGTAATTTTTCAATGTTTAATATTTATATTATCATATATGGGATTAAAATATGAATAAAAGAATAGTAACTGGACTGAAAATAATACAAGGGAAATTCACTATCATCCTAAACCTCATTTTTCTCCGCAACTAATTTTATACTCCTTGGAAGAGCTGCGATAGACTGATTTAACACCATTGCAATATTCGTAACAGGTGCATTTATAAGAGATAGAATCTGCCCAATAAGAACTTCCCGACTTGGCAGAGCAGCAATTCGATGTAGATATTCTTCCTCAAATACCTCATTATCCATTATACCAAGGAAATAATTGAACTTTTCCTGTTCTTTCTTAAAATCTTTTAATATCTTAGTTAGATCAGATAAATCATTTCTAGTAAATGCAACAGCTATTGGGCCCTTTAAGTGCTCATCAATTTCTATAATACCAACCTCCTGAAGGGCTCTTTTAAGTAGATTGTTTTTTACAACCTTATAGTCGACATCCTTTTCTCTCAATCTCTTTCTTAACTCTGTAAGATCTTTAACCTTAATGCCTGAATAGTTTGTTAAAACAATATTATTTTTTTCTTGTAATCTTTCAACTAACTCCTTTACCCTGTTTACCTTATATTCTTTAACCACTATCTTACTATCCCCTTATGATTTATTTTAATTCCTGTACCCATGGATGATGATATATGAACAGATTTTATATAGTTTCCTTTTGCTTCTGGTGGTTTATCATTTAAAATCTGTCTGTAAAATGCCTTAATATTATCAACTAATTGATTATTATCAAAGGATAGTTTTCCAACCCTCATATGAATAACACCAGTCTTATCTGCTCTATACTCAACTCTACCGCTCTTCAACTCCTGAACAATCCCTTTGACATCTTCTGTTACAGTGCCAGCCTTTGGTTTAGGCATAAGCCCCTTTCTACCCAAAATAGGACCGAGTTTTCCTACTTCTTTCATCATATCAGGTGTTGCGACTACTGCCTGAAAATCGATCCAACCTCCTTTGATCTTTTCAATTATATCCTCAGCTCCAACATAATCAGCGCCAGCATCTAATGCCTCCTGCTGCTTATCCCCTTTACATATAACAAGTACATTAATTTTTTTCCCTGAACCATGTGGTAGGGTCACAACCCCCCTGATGTTCTGATAACTCTTATGGACTACTTTTATTGGCGCTTCAACTGTCTCATCAAACTTAGCAAAGTGCAAATCCTTTATAAGCTGAACAGCCTCTTCAAGGTTGTAGAGTATAGCTTTATCAATTTTTTTCTTTGCCTCAGTTATATTTTTACCACGCTTCATTTTGTCATTCCTTTATGGTCTAATTAAATATTCATTTATATTTTTATTAAGTCTCTTCCAAATAACAGGGTAAATATACAGATCATTTTTCTTCTGATCTTCTTAGTAATATGCTATCAAAATAATGCATATTATATTTAAAATAACATTCACTTAATCTATAACAGTAACACCCATAGTTTTGGCAGTCCCTCCAATAATATTAATTGCTGCATCAATATCATTAGAATTAAGATCTGGTTCTTTAATTCTTGCTATTTCCTCAAGCTGTTTCCTTGTAATACTTCCAACTATATTACGATTTGGCTCATTAGACCCCTTTTCAAGTTTTAATGCCTTCTTAATCAATTGAGCTGCAGGAGAAGTTTTTACAATAAAAGAATAAGTTCTATCTTCATAAACAGTAATAATAACCGGTAAAATTACACCCTGCTGATCTCTTGTTTTATCGTTAAAAGCCTTACAGAAGTCCATAATATTTAGACCATGCTGGCCAAGAGCCGGACCAACAGGCGGAGCAGGATTTGCCTCTCCTCCTGGAATCTGTAACTTAATCTTTACCAATATATCTTTTTTAGACGCCATTAAAATCCCCTTTTTATCCTAATAAATATTCTACTCTCTATCTAAATCTAAATAAAATTTGACTGAATTCAAAATTAAGATGATTATTATCAATATAATAATCTATATATTTAAAAACCTTATAGTAATCCACTTTACAGAAAAGGATTCATGGAGTCAAGTGAAGAAGCAATATTCACTATTAGCAAACATCCACAGTATACTTCTTATCTTGTCCCATATTAAAAAAAAAGAAATTATCTATCATATTATGTATTAAAATATCTATTGAATTCCCAAATAATATTTATTCTAATTATTGAAATTTGGAAATCCCATTACAATATGATCTAAATCAACCAAGTCTATTTACCAAGCAATGGAAATAATATAAAATTATCCAGTAACATTAGATTATTATTATAGATCCCTGTAATTATATATAACAAAATTGTTAGAATTATTTTTACCGGCATTAAACAATAAAAAAGGGGAAAATAATGAATTTTAATATTAGCATTGCATAAAGCAATTATTTACTATACTTTAATCATTTTTTTATATAGTATATTTATATTCTTCCTATCTGTATAAAATCCAATTCTACTGGTGTCCCACGGCCAAATATCTCAACTCTTACCCTAACCCTCCCTTTATCAGGAAAAACCTCTTCAATTATTCCATTAAAATTGCTAAATGGGCCGTCAATTACCTGTATATGCTCTCCTATAGAAAAATCTATAACAGTTGATACTTTCTCCTTAGTCTTTTGATCACCTAATTGATCAAAAAGTGTACTTACCTCATCCCTTGAAAGTGGTTTAGGTTTATTAGATCCATAAACACCAACAAAGTTAGTCACACCAGGTGTGTTTTGAACGAGGCTCCATGTCTCATCATCTAATTCCATCTCAACAATAATATATCCAGGGAAATATTTCTTTGATATAACTCTCTTCTTCCCATCTTTAATTTCAGTAACGTCATGAGAAGGAATCTTAATCTGAAGAATTTTATCTCCTAATCCAGTATTCTCTATCCTCTTGGTCAAAGAATGCTTAACTTTATTCTCATGCCCTGAATATGTATGAACTACATACCATTCCTTTGCCATTATTAATACATCACCTTTTTAATTATAGACATAAGAACTGTATCTGCTAACCATAAAAAAACAGAAACGAATATTACAGTTACTACTACAACAATTGTCAAGCTTGTAACCTCATCCCTATCCGGCCAAGTAACCTTCTTTAACTCTTCTTTAGATTCACGCACAAAAGATAGTGTCTTTTTAATCACGATTATATTCCTCTACAATGAGGGATTATTTCATACTTTTAATTATGCTTTTGTCTCTTTATGAAGTGTATGCTTATTGCAGAATTTACAGTATTTATTTACCTCAAACTTTGAAGTATGAAGCTTTTTATTTTTTGAGGTTGAATAATTCCTTCTCTTACAGCTAGTGCAAGACAATAATATGATATCTCTCATTTGTAATTCCCTAGCTTTTTATAAAGTAACAGCAGATTATTATTTGTAGCATCTGAGTGTCAAGCATTTATTTCAAAATAATTATTTTTTTTTATAAAACAACCGTCCCGAGGGTTATTTTTTTGGTATATATAGCGTTCCTGCAAAAAGTAAATTTTCGAAATATCGATACTGAATAGAACCGATTACTGGCTATTATTGCCGATTATGGAAAGAAAAATTCAGTCACAAGCAGTTTTTGCAGTACCGTTACATATCTAAGTTAATTTTTTATATTACTTCCATGAATCTCTTGCAGTTCCGTTGCAGTAAAATAATCCTATTCCAATATATAACAAATTTCATCAAAAAGGGAATAAAGTCAAATCCCGATACAATCTGATAACTTAATTAAGTTATCTATATATGGATGATATATATATTGGGATTATTCGATTATGATGAATTTACACATTATTGAATGACACTTTGAAAGCATCTGAAGAGTTTAAGCCCACGACCAGATTCGAACTGGTGACCTTTTGCTTACCATGCAAATGCTCTACCGACTGAGCTACGTAGGCATATCAATTAAAATAAACCTATTATAATCTATAAATATTGTCAATAATTATTTTTATGTAATTAAAAGACAACTACTAAAAATAAAGGAATAAATAGTATTTATTAACAATTATCACCAATTATTACAGATTATAAGTTATTATGAAAAACTATAACATTTTTTATTATTAAAATTATAAATATATACTAAAAGGGTAAATGGAATAATAAGATATCCTAAAAAATAAAGATTGTCAACCCTCCAACTAAAGAAGAAATAAGAATTTTATGAGAAGAGATAGATCCATATGGCTTGTATTTGAAGAGGAATAAGTCAAAATCAATATCAATACTTAATCATCTAAAGTGTGTCACAATATCTTTCAATAGCTAAATTATCAAGAAAATAAACTACTATGTCAAATGCATCATTATAATTTTCACTAGTATTGGAGCAATTAGTACCTCTATAAACATCATCGACTGAAATATAAATATTAAATACGTGTCGCTATACAATCATATTTTGGAAATTGAATTATGAGTAAATGAAATTCTTAAAACTGTGTTTAACTAATGTTAATTGGACCAAATGTTTACATGGATATAAGAGGATGTCCCCGATTGCCTTCAAGACAATTTCGGTATCATTATTAGTTATAGATGCTTTTG
Organism: Spirochaetota bacterium; assembly: GCA_034190185.1. Taxonomy (GTDB): domain Bacteria; phylum Spirochaetota; class UBA4802; order UBA4802; family JAFGDQ01; genus JAXHTB01. The sequence continues at coordinate 26,716 of JAXHTB010000005.1, forward strand.
TATCTTGTATAGACAGCTCCTACTTCTGATATAGCTAATATTCCGTCTATAGCTTCACCTTCACTAATACAGATCATCTCATACTCGGAGCACATGGCGATGGATAAGAATTCCTACAATATACTTTCAACAGATGATGAACCGAGATGTTGTATGCAAACCGCGAGACGTATCTTGACCACATTTTTGTACGGTTTGTACAACTAATTGATTAAGAGATTGTATATTTCTGTGAAATAAAATGAGAAAATATTAAATAGTATTTTATTTTTACCCACTTTCTCAAGTTTTGATAAACATGTCTTAGGAGTATTATAATAAATCGCAATAGTATTTTTCCCTGCATTCTGGACAAAAACTATGGCTGAATTTTATTTCAGAATTTTTTGAAAAGAATGCTTCTAGTTCACACCATTTGCCTTCTGTATCTCTAATTTTTTTACAGTAAGAACATATCGTAACAAAACCTGTAAGAATTTTTATTTCTTCAAGATATTCAATAAGACTTTTATTTTTCTCATTTCTATTTAACTCAAACAATCCTAATTCTATGCAATATTTCATTATACTTTCTATTTTCAAGGTATCAACTTTAAATTTATGTGCCAAAATTTCAGCATCATGTTTTAAT
>JAXHTB010000050.1:0-14679 GCA_034190185.1 Spirochaetota bacterium
CGAACATAAATATATTCCTAAGATTAAAAATAAAATTTAATTAAATAAACATCAACCGTTATAATATAGTAATAATTTAATGATCAATCAAAAAAATATAGGGAATAACTTCCACTAACTATAAATCTAATCTATGAACAAAATTCAAATTAAATAAAAACTTATAATTCCGACATTTTCAGTATAATTGCATATAAATAATAAAAATATTTAAGATTTTTTGAATAAGTCAAAAATACTGAAATTATAATGGTAATGAAGGAAAGAAGTTGAACACCATAATAGATATCCTTTATGAATCTTTTATAAAAGCATTAGTGACAAAGAATTTATAAAGAAAAGGAACATAAGGATTATTTGCAAACTGGAAAGAATTGATAAAATATACTGTTCAAGAGGGATATAAGATATTATAAGAATTATTAAGTATGTAGAATGAAGCAGGAGATACAAGATTTGATGAAAATTGCGAATTTGATTAGATTTATTATATTTTACAGAAAAGAATACCTTATATTCGGCATAATATTTTGAATCTCGATTTCAAATATATATGAGATTCTATTTATTCCATTAGTTGGAATCGAGATCAGGGAAGGCTTTGGATACAGCAGGACATATAATTTTTCCTTCATGTATGTTAAGTGATGAGGCATACCCCGGGCTCTGTTCAACAAACCGATCTAACCCAAGAGTGGCAAGCTCTCTGCAATAAGGGATAGTAGCATTACATAGGGCATGACTGCTGGTCCTGCCAACAGCGCCTGGCATATTAGTTACGCAGTAATGAACAACGTCATCAACAACAAAGATCGGATCTCTATGTGTAGTTGGCCGGCTTGTCTCAACAGAACCTCCCTGATCAATACATACATCAACAATAACAGCCCCTTTCTTCATCTGCTTTATCATATTGCGATTGATAAGCATTGGAGTCCTTTCACCAGCAATTAAAATAGCACAAATAACAAGATCGGATTCGACAATATAGCGAGTAATTGCATGTGGTTCACAGAAGACTGTTGTAACATTAGCAGGCATAGTCTCATCAAGGTATCGGAGTCGATCTAAATTTATATCCATAACAACAACATTAGCGCCCAATCCTGCCGCAACCCGCGCGGCGCATGAACCTACTACACCACCTCCAAGGATAAGTACATTAGCAGGCTCAACTCCAGCAACCCCGCCAAGCAGGATACCTCTACCCATCATAGGTTTTTCTAAATATTTTGCGCCCTCCTGAATTGACATCTTGCCTGCTACCTCACTCATAGGAGTTAAAAGCGGAAGCTGTCCCTTTGGATCTGTTAAAGTTTCATAAGCGACTGCGGAGATCCCACTTTTAAGACAAGCCTCTGTAAGTTCTCTGGAGCCTGCAAAATGAAAGTAACAGAAAAGAATCTGTCCCTTACGCAGCATTTTTATCTCATTATGTTGTGGCTCTTTCACCTTTACAACAATATCTGAACAATTAAATATCTCATCAGGAGATTCAGCCAGTTGTGCCCCAATTGCAGAATATTCTTCATCCTCAAAACCGCTTCCAAGACCAGCGCCTTTCTCTATTAGGACAGTATGTCCATCTTCAATGAGGAAATGAGCTCCTACCGGAAGCATACTAACACGATATTCATCTTCCTTTACCTCACACGGAATGCCAACGATCATTTTATCCTCCATCAGCTTATATTATAAGGATACAATACCTCTGCTATATTATTGAATTAATGAATCCTTCATAATATTAAAATATTTAATCTGTTTTACCTGCAAAGTGACACGCTATAAGATGTTCTTGATCTCTACTATTGTTAAAGTTTGTTAATGATGGATACTCCTTCGTGCATATATCTTTCATATTTGGACATCTAGTATGGAAATAACATCCTGAAGGTGGATTTTTGGGTGATGGGACATCCCCTTTTAATATGATACCCTTATTCCTTAAACTCGGATCAGGACGCGGTATTGCAGAGATCAGAGCCTTAGTGTATGGATGCAAAGGATTCTCATAAATTGCATCCGAATTAGTTAACTCTACAATTTTGCCAAGATACATTACAGCAATTCTATCAGAGATATGCCTGACAACAGTAAGATCATGTGATATAAATAGATAAGTAAGGTGCATCTCCTGCTGCAGTTCCATTAAAAGATTAAGGATCTGAGATTGAATAGAGACATCCAGTGCAGATACAGGCTCATCACAGATTATAAATTTCGGTTTGAGTGCAATTGCTCGTGCAATACCTATTCTTTGACGCTGACCACCTGAAAACTCATGTGGGAAAAGGTTCATAGCGCTTTGTGAAAGCCCTACCCTATTTAATAAACTCTTTACTTCCTCCTTCCTTTCATTTTGGTTACCAATATTATGAATTATAAAAGGTTCTTCTAATATGTTATATATAGTATGTCTGGAATTTAATGATTCATAAGGATCCTGAAATATTATCTGCATTTCCTGCCTTAATTTGCGCAGGTCTTCCCGCTTTAATCCGGATAACCTTATTCCATTGAAACAAACCTCTCCACCTGTTGGTTTATACAGATTTAGAAGAGACCTGCCAACTGTTGTTTTGCCACAACCAGATTCACCAACAAGACCTAGTGTTTCGCCTTGCTTAATATTAAATGAAACATCATCAACAGCATATACTGAACCAATTTGCCTGTAGAACACACCTCCTCGTATTGGGAAATACATCTTAAGATTTTTAACCTGAATCAGACTTTCAGTCATTATTCCTCCGAAAACCTATGACAACTTACATATTGATCCTCAGATATCGCAATTTCGCATGGTTGGAGATCTTTACACTTTTCAAACACCTCATTACACCTGTTCTGGAATCTGCATCCATCAGGATAATTTGATATTGCTGGCACAATACCCTTTATAGTATTAAGCCTAGTTTTTCTTGGATTATCAAGCTTTGGTATAGATGAAAGCAGCCCTTTTGTATAAGGATGTTTGGGATTTCGATAAAGTGCCTCAACCGGCGCTTTCTCAACTATTTTTCCAGCATACATAACAATTACTTCATCACAAATCTGAGCAATAACACCAAGATCGTGGGTAATAAATATTACAGACATGCCTGTCTCTCTTTGAAGATCCTTTATTAACTCAAGGATCTGAGCTTGTATAGTAACATCCAAAGCAGTGGTTGGTTCATCTGCAATAAGTATATCCGGTTTACAGCTTAAAGCAATTGCTATCATAACGCGCTGACGCATCCCACCAGATAGCTGATGAGGATATTCGGATATCCTGCTCTCTGGATCAGGTATTCCCACCTTCTCAAGAACCTCAACACTGGAATGCAATATATCATTCTTTTCCATTTGGGGTTGATGAAGCTCAAATGTCTCTGCCAGTTGTTTCCCAATAGTATACACAGGATTTAGAGCAGTCATAGGTTCCTGAAAAATCATCGAAATTCGGTTACCGCGAATACTATGCAGCCTTTCCTTTGGAAGTTTTAATATATCTATTCCCTGAAATAATATCTCACCCTTAAGATAAACACCGGTAGGTTTAGGGAGTAGTCTCATAATAGAAAGAGCAGTTACGCTCTTTCCACACCCTGATTCACCAACTATGCCCAATGTTGTCCTTTCCTTCAGTTTAAAATTTACTTCATCAACTGCAATAAGAAGATCAGTCTCAGTGTGGAAAGCTGAAACTAAATCCTTAACCTCTAAAATTACACCTCCATCTCTGTTGCTGTTTTTCAGCAAAGCTGCGCTCCTCTCTTTTTATAAATTATCTTTCACCTATTTCAAAGGCTGTCTGTTTCCGCTGTTCCCATTCAATCCTGTATTCTCTTATCTGTGAACATATAAAAAATAAAACCTCTTCACAGGTTAAAACCTTTGCCTATTATATTTGCAATAATCTTAATAAATCCAAAAGAGATGCAGTTGCAGATTTTATCCTGCGATTTTAATAATATACTACAAGTAACGATCAATTCTTAAAGGTTTTATCAATAATGGTAACTGGTTTAAAGCTCTTTTCCGCCTTCAGCGCCTTTATTGTCTCCTCTTTTACATCTTCATCAATCCAGAAAAGACCTGCCCCAGCAGGATCAGTAAATAATGAACTTGAATTCTTAGTACCTGCGACTTTTGGAAGCTTCATCCATCGCCAGTAAAAATGTCTTGTATATGGCACCTGGTATAAAGGAATCCAAGCAGAAATATCATGAATTCTTTTCTGAATCTTATGACTTAATTTTATCCTCTCTTTTGAACTAATTGAATTTCTATAGTAATCTATCAGTTTATCCATTTCTGGATCATCTGTATTAGTATGATTATTTGTCTGTGGTTTATGCGCATTTTCAGAGTGAAAAGACTGCCAGGGAGAAGGTCGGAGCCCACCACCGCCGAATCCTGAAAAATTCACTTCATGCTTTTTTTCCATAACCTTTTTATAAGAAGAGCTCGGGTCTAAAAGCTCTAGCTTTAATTCAATTCCAGCCTTTTTGGCCTCCTCTTGAAGCACTACCATTCTGGGATTATAGAGAGGGCTTCCATATGTTAATGTAACTGAATATCTTCTATTTCCTTTTGTCCATATTCCATCCTTTCCTCTTTCCCACCCTGAGCTTTTCATATAGCGCTCAACTTCTTTAATGTTGTATCTTCTTGCTCTAATATTTTTATTTGTATACTCACCAAATCCAGTATAAAAACTATGCAATCTCTCATAATCACCTCGCAATACCTTCTTGTTCAATTTATCAAAGTTGATGGCATGAGCAAAAGCGTATCGTATATTTATGTCAGTAAATATCTCTTTATCAAGATTAAGCCTAAATCCATAGGTAGGTTGTCTTGTATCATTATAAAACCAAATTTTCTGAATGTATCCCTTTTCAAATAATTTGCCTTTCCCCTTATTATGCCATATTATTGGGAACACCGCCCTGTATGTATCAATTTTGCCCTTTTTAAAATGCTCAAAGGCAATATTATCATCCCTAATTACAATAATTTTAAACTTATCAACATTATGCCGGTTTCTATGGAATCTTAAATCCTTTGCCCACCAATTTTTTTTCCTTTCAAAAAGAAGATATTTACCCTTTATAAATTTTGATAAGATATAGGGACCTGTATTAGGTTCAATTTTCCAATTATATTCTTTTACAAACTCCTTATTTAACTTTCCATAAAAATGCTTTGGTGTAGGTGAAATTGACACAGTCAACCATAAATCTGGTATAGTCTTTGATGCTGACACCGAGATAATATGATCATCATACTTTATAACCTTATCAATCTCCTTTGAATAGTAATCATTATACCAAGGAGCATTTATATGCTTGGAACGCATAAACTCCAATGTATATATAAAATCATCAGCAGTTACAGGCGCTCCATCAGACCATCTTGCGCGTTTGTCTATCCGGAAATACATTGTCTTACCATCATTATCATAAGCCCAATGTGAAGCAATTGAGGGCAATGCTTCCTCTGTATTAGGGTGTACAGATAGAAGACTCATCTGATTATTCAAAAAGTACGATCTTGTAGAATTATTAGAATCAGGGCCGACAGTTCTAAATGTCAAAGGGAACCCAATTATATAGGCTCTAAAAATCCCTCCCTTTTTGGCATTGGGTGATGCAAATGTCTTAAAACTATTATTTGTCATCCATTTAATATTATTTGGCAGCTTATGCATGGAATAATCAAGTTCTAACGAATCACCTTCGATACTATTGGTTTCATCCTCTTTACTTTCACTACAATAAAGAGAAAAAATAAAACATACAAATAACACAGTAAACCTTACTATCATTTTAAATTGTATATTCATAAAACCTCATAAATTATTTATAACTTTAGTAGTTTGTAAATAGTTTGTATCACCATCTACCTGTTTTTATAAGTCCTGTCAATAATAGTAACAGGCTGAAAACTTATACCCTTATTCATGGCATTTAAAGTTTCTTTCTTTACCTTTTCATCTATCCAGAAGAGACCTCCATATTTATTATCCCAGGGTTCATAGGGCTCAAATAGCTGCACAGATTTCGAAGCGCCAGGCACCTTGGGCAGTTTTATCCATCGCCAATATAAATGTCGGACATAAGGAACCTGATATAATGGGATCCAAGCACAGATGTCGTGAACCCTCTTCTGAATTTTGTGAATATATTTAATTCGCTCCTTTGCTTTCATCGAAGTCCTGTAAGCATCTATCAGCCTGTCCATCTCAGGATCGTCTGTGTTGGTAATATTATTAGTCTGGGATTTGTGAGCATTATCTGAATGGAAAGCCTGCCAAGGTTCTGGCCGTAGATTCGGACTGCTTGCAAACCCCCCGAACATAACCTCATGCTTTTTCTCCATCTGCTTTTTATATGCAGCACTGTAATCAAGAAGCTCAAGCCTAAATTCAATCCCAGCCTTCTTTGCTTCTTCTTTTAGGATAACAATTCGAGGAGTCAAGTCGGGATTTCCATAGGTTATAAGCACTGAAAATCTCAATCCCTCCCTTATCCAGATCCCATCATTTCCCCTTTGCCAACCAGACTTTTTCATATACATCTCTACCTTCATGATATTGAATTTCCGAGCTCGTATCTTCTTATTAGTCCATTCTCCAAACCCTGTAAAGATAGAGTGCAGCCTTTCAAAATCTCCTCTTAGGACCTGTTTATTTAATTTAGTAAAATTGATTGCATGTGCCAAGGCTCTTCTAATATTTATATCCTTAAAAATCTCCTTGTCTAGATTTAGGTAAAGACCTGTGGTAGGTTGTTTAATTTCGTTATAAAAACATATCATATGAACGTAGCCGTTGTCAAATATCTTACCTTTTGCTTTGGTATGCCACATTGTTGGGCGTGTTGCCTCAAAGGTATCGATTTTCCCTTTTTTAAAATATTCATATGCAACATTCATATCTCGGATCACAATATACTTTATTCTATCAACATTAAAACGGTTCTTAAAATATCTTAAATCCTTTGCCCACCAGTCTTTCTTTCTTTTAAAAATAAGATACTTCCCTTTTGAAAATTTCTCTAAAAAGTATGGCCCTACATTAGGTTCAATCTTCCAATTATAGTCTTTAACATAATTTTCATCGATCTGCTTATAGAAATGCATCGGTCTTGGCTGCATTTCCAGATGGAACCAAAGATCAGGTACAGTTTTTGGCGTTGATATAGAAAAAGTCTTTTCATCATATTTTATTATCTTGTCAAAAAAAATAGTAAAATTATCATTATACCAGGGAGCCTTAATATACTTTGAACGCATAAATTCTAAAGTAAAAATAAAATCATCAGCAGTTACAGGAACACCATCTGACCATCTGGCATTCTTGTTGATCTTAAAGTACATTGTTTTTCCATCTTTATCGTATGCCCAATGTGTTGCAAGAAGCGGAATCAACCTACCTGTATTTGGATGATAACCTATAAGGTGCATCTGATTATTCATAAACATCGATCTTGTAACTGTATTTGAATCCGGACCAACTGTCCGAAATGTAAGAGGAAAACTTCGGATAAATGAGTAATATGTTCCTCCCTTTTTTGCTTTTGGAGACGCGAAAATTGGATCAGTATTGTTTGTTATCCATTTAATATCTGTTGGAAGTTTATGGCTGCTATAATCTAGTTTAAGGGAATCAACCTCAGTTTTTGAATGTTTGTTATTCTCTAATTCACTGCAACTTATAGATACTAGCAGAAAAAATATTGCTATTAAAGGCGCAAATAATATTTTCTTCTTCTTTTGCATATTATCTCACATACGCTATCAATTTTTATTTCTAAGACGCTAAGTCTTCAATATATACGCTAAAATAAATTTAAGTGTGTAAGCTATTCATAGGTAGTATGCATTTTCGGATCGAAAGCCTCACGAACAGCCTCACCGATAAATGTCACCATTGTAAGTACAACCACTAATGACGTTATTATAGAAATTCCAATCCATGGAGCATCGATCGTATATTCAGAAGCTTCACTTAAGAGCTGACCCCAGCTTGGAGTGGGCGGCGGAAGACCAAATCCAAGGTAATCTAATGCTGTTAAAGCTGTAATCCCGCCAGCTATTGAGAAGGGAATAAATGTTACTATAAGCGAAATTGTATTTGGTATTATATGCCTGAATATTATCCTCCAGTTTGAAGCGCCGAGTGCTAAAGCTGCAAGCACATATTCTCTGGACTTCTCCTTATATGTAGCTGTGCGCATATACCATGTAATACCGATCCATCCGAAAAAGATCATAATGCTAAGCAGTGTTAAAAAACTTGGCACAATTACAGATGCAATAATTATAATTGCATACAGATATGGGATATTAGTCCAAATCTCGATAATCCTCTGAAAAAAAAGGTCAAATTTTCCACCAATATATCCCATAAGACATCCTATAGAAATCCCAATTATGTAATTTGAGATCAATAGTAACAAAGAAAAAAATATAGCAATCCTAAAACCGTAAACGATTCTTGCGATAATATCGCGCCCGGTTTTATCAGTTCCAAGATAATGCCTATCTTTAGAAGAAGGCGGAAAGGGAGGAAAAGAATCCTCCTTAAGATCATTCTCATAGGGATTATAGGGCACTAACGGAAGAAGCACATAATTATCTTTATTTTCTTTTTTAATAACCCTGGATAGATCTCTATAATTAGTCTCATATTCATAATCAAGACCAAACCTAGAACCAGGAATTATATCGCCATAGGATGGGAAATGATATGCCCCATTATATTTAACAAGCAAGGCTCGATTATTAACAATAATTTCAGCAAATACTGAAAAGAACAGAAGTATTACAAATATAATTAATGAATAATAACCTCTTTTAATAGACTTAAATCTATTTAACTTTTTTATAGTTAAAGGATTCAATTTATTCACAGATACTTCCTATTCAAATTGGACTCTAGGATCAACCACTGCTACGCATATATCTGACAAAATATTACCGATCATAAATAATAATGAAGAAATAACAAGAGTTCCTAAAACTACTGGATAATCTCTTTCGATAATTGAATCAAGACCTAGAAGTCCCATGCCATCAATATTAAATATTTTCTCTACTAGGTAAGATCCCATAAATATCAATGATATATTATTTCCTATATGCGTAGCCAGAGGAATAAAACTATTTCTTATTGCATGACGAAAAACTGCCTGTTTAAAGGATAATCCCTTTGCGATAGCTGTTCTCACAAAATCTGATGATAGATGATCCATAAGTGAATTTTTCATCATAAAGGTCATAACAGCAAAACTACCAGCCATATATGCAATAAGCGGAAGTATAGAATGATACATTACATCCCAAATCTGAGCTCCTAAAGTTAGCTCATCGAATTCATCACTTGTAAAACCTCCTAAAGGGAATAAATCTAACCATGAAGAAAATGTAATTAGCAGAATAATGGCAACAACATAATTAGGTATCGCATAACCCACGAATACGATAACAGATGTGCTGTTATCGATAGCCGTCCTATGCTTAATAGCCTTAATTATTCCAAGCGGTATACAGACTGTATATGTTAGGATCATAGCCCAGAAACCGTAGAAGAGCGACACAGGGAGTTTGCTTTTTATAATATCCCAAACAGGTTCATAATATCGTGTTGAAATCCCAAGATCGAATTGAACGACCTTGCCCAGCCATAAAAAATAACTAACTAAAATAGGTTTATCAAAACCGTAATATCTCTTTAAGTCATTAAGTTGTTCTTCAGAGAGGGGACTTCCGCTAGATCTATCAAAACTGCCAGGCATTGTTGACTGAGCCTGCTGAGCTTTTGCTATCATTCTCTCAATAGGCCCTCCTGGAACAAAACGTGTAATAACAAAGACCATCAATGTAATTCCAATAAATGTTGGAATGATCAATAAAAATCTTCTGATAAAATAAGCTGTCATTTAATTGAAACCCCTTGTCAAAACAACACATCAATATTCGTTATATTCAACAATATACATCATAAAAGTTCAATTTTAATTTTGTTGTAGAAGTAGATTATGAATTAATCATAAAGTCAAGAAATATTTATCACCTTCTTGTAATGAACATTAGATCATATTATGTTTGACACGATTTCATCAGATCTATAAGATAATTCCTGTTCAGATAATATTAATTATCTATTACAATCAATATTTATCATGGGGGCAAAATGAGAAATATTAATAATCTCATACTATCAATTATTTTTTTATCTGGAATCTACGGATGTGAGACCACCCAAAAAAAAATCGGATGTATTGATGGGAACTGTAACAACAAAACAGGAACCTACATATGGAAGGATGGATCGAAATATAGTGGATGGTTTAAAGACTATAAAATGCATGGACAGGGGACATTTTTCTATCCCAATGGCGGGAAATATATTGGAGAGTTCTATCAGGGCAAAAAGCATGGCAATGGAACATTTTTTTTTCCTGATGGGAAAGAATACACAGGACAGTTTAATAATAACATAATCGAAGGAAAGGGAGCAATGACCTACCCTGATGGAACAAAGTATGAAGGTGACTTCATAAATGGCAAAGCTGAGGGTGTTGGCAAATTCACCTGGCCTAACGGAACGATGTATGAGGGTGAATTTAAAGATAATAAGATGCATGGCAATGGAAAACAAACCTATCCTAACGGAAAGATACTGGAAGGACAATTTGTTAATGGTGTACTTATTGGGAAATAAGAGTTAATAAGAACAGTATGGACCAAAACTAAAGGAGATAATCAGATACAGTTATTTTGTAATTGCTGGAATTTCATACCATTAATATATGTTCACTACATCCCCGGATTCAACCTATCGATGAAAATAAAATTGGTATAATGATTACACATATTCAAATACTTTATTTTCTGTTGATTTTGACTAATCTAAAGTAATAAAGTGATCGATACTGACAATTATTAAAAAATTTGTATAATCAATGATAAGGTAATTTAAATGAAGGAACTAACAGGAGGGCTTAAAGAGGTTAACGGTTTTCTATTCTCGGCTATTGAATGCGCCATAAAATATAACCAAAGACTCGATTTTGCTCTAATATTTTCAAAAAAACCTTGTAATGCTTCAGGATTATTCACAACAAACAGCATAACTGCTGCTCCGGTTGTGCTCTGTAAGGATAGAATAAACAATCCTGTTCATGGTATTCTAATAAATGCGACAAATGCAAATGCATGCACCGGAGAAGAGGGCTATAAAAATGCTATGCGCCTAACTGCTGAAGTAGCAAACCTTATGGATGTCGATCCCAGTTCAATCCTTATGGCCTCTACAGGCGTAATTGGGGTTCAGCTTCCTTTTGAGAAGATGAAAAAAAGTATCCCGTTCCTAATTGATAGGCTCTCTAAAGAAAACAGCAGACTAGTACCAGAAGCTATAATGACTACTGATACATTCCCAAAAGAATTAGCAGTATCATTTCAAAGTTCTAAAGGAGAATATACGATTGCAGGAACCGCAAAGGGATCAGGGATGATTGCCCCGAATATGGCAACCTTGCTTGCATTTATTCTTACAGACTTTCCAATTGATAAAAAGCACCTTAACCAGATATTTGCAAAATCTATTAACGAAACAATGAATTCCATTACTATCGATGGAGATACTTCAACAAATGACACTACGATAATACTCTCACCGATCACGGAGGAATATCTAACTGATAAGAATGACCTCCTGAAATTTGAAGAGGCGCTTATCCATCTGCTCAAGAAACTCTCAAAAATGCTAGTAATGGATGGAGAAGGCGCTACAAAGGCGGTTCAAATTAAAGTAGAAGGCGCGAAGGATAAGAAGGACGCCCAAATGGCAGCAAAAGCAATATCAGAATCACTACTTGTAAAAACTGCTATCTTTGGAAGAGATCCTAATTGGGGAAGAATAGCATGCGCAGCTGGTTATTCAGGGGCATATATTGAAGAGAGTAATCTTTCAATTATTTTCGATGATATAATCATGCTTTTAAAAGGAAAACCAATTATTTATGATAAAAAGAAAATTGATGAAGTAATGTCAAAAAGGGAATACTCAATTACAGTTGATCTTGGTGTTGGCAATGCATCTGCTTCGTATCTAACAACTGACATTTCATACGATTATGTAAAAATTAATGCTGAATATACCACCTAGACAATTAAAATAAATATCTATTCATTGCTATTCTAAATATGCATTAGAATTTAATCAAATTTATTTTCCTTGACTATATTCTATCTAATTAACTACTATATTTTAATATTTACTTTATTGTATGATATTATGGAATTAACATTTATCCCTTCAATAGATATAAGTTTGAGTAAGGGATTGTGTTTCTCCACACTTTTATTAAAAAAATGAGACAATAATGTTTATCTGTACATATTCAACAAGGCCTAAACTATATGCTTAAGTTGACAAAATTTTTTCATCTGTTAATTTATCTGAATTATTACAGTAATTATCAACTTTAGTAGAAATTTAATAATACTAATATATTTATAAATTGGAGAGAATTATGGCAATAAAAGACTTTTTATTCACATCAGAATCGGTATCAGAGGGTCATCCAGACAAGGTTGCAGACCAAATATCAGACGCGATAGTTGATGCTTATATAAGCGGAGACCCCAACTCTCGCGTTGCATGTGAGACTCTTGTGACAACAAACCTTATAGTAATTTCTGGTGAAGTAACTTCAAAGTCAGATGTTGATTGTGAAGCAGTTGCGCGAAAAGTAGTATCCGATATCGGTTATAATGATCCTGGAATCGGTTTTGATGCAAAGAACTGCGAAGTCAAGTTATATATACATCCTCAATCTCCTGATATATCACAAGGGGTTACATCAGGTCAGGGGATGTTCAAAGAACAAGGGGCAGGAGATCAGGGAATGATGTTTGGTTATGCAATAGATGAGACTGATGTGCTAATGCCTATGCCTATAGTATATGCTCACAGGCTTGTAAAACGCCTTGCTGAAGCAAGAAAAGAAAACAAACTGCCCTTTGCACGACCGGATTCGAAGTCCCAAGTTTCAATAAGATATGAAGATTATTTACCAGTATATATCGATACAGTTGTGATCTCAACACAGCATACACCAGAAGCAAGTTATAAAGAAATTCAAGAGGGTGTTATTGAAGAGGTAATAAAAAAAGTAATACCATCAACACTAATGAATAGCGAAACAAAAATATATATAAATCCAACTGGCAGATTCGAGATCGGCGGACCTAATGGCGATACAGGATTAACAGGACGAAAAATTATAGTTGATACATATGGAGGTTGGGGAAGACACGGTGGAGGCGCATTTTCAGGTAAAGACCCATCTAAGGTTGACAGATCAGCAGCATATATGGCGCGCTATATTGCAAAGAATATAGTGGCATCACAGCTAGCTAAAAGGTGCGAAGTTCAGCTTGCTTATGCTATAGGTGTCGCAGAACCTGTTTCAATACTTATTGATACCTTTGGAACCGCTAAGATTGAAGAAAACAAAATCATAGAAAAGGTAAAAAATGTTTTTGGAGTAAAACCTGTTGAAATAATTGAATCACTGAATCTCTTAAGACCAATATTTTTTCAAACTGCCTCATATGGTCACTTTGGCAGAAATGGTGATGGTTTTACTTGGGAAAAAACTGATAAAAGTGAACTTCTTAAATAAATATATTTAGCATTATTATAAACTGATAGTAAATTTCTATCATAATTTCTACAATCAATAAACAGGAATCGATAATAATAAAGATATTGTTGAGAGAAAACAATATCTTTATATTACAGAAACATATTTATAGCCTATTATATTTATTAATGACCCAATAGCATTCTGAAACCTATGTTATTAAATATATAATAGCAAAGCAGGAGATTGGAGATTAAGGAATGAACCGTAACGAATTGAAAAAAATAATTCGGGATGTACCTGATTTCCCTAAAGAGGGAATTATTTTTAAAGATATTACAACACTCCTTAAAGATGCTGATGCTTTAAAGAGTTCTATAAATTTACTGATTGAAGAATGCAAGAAATATTCAGTAGATAAAGTAGTAGGAATCGAATCTAGGGGGTTTATTCTAGGAGTACCTATAGCTCTGGAACTTAATGTGGGATTTATTCCCATAAGAAAACCTGGCAAACTACCAGCAGAAACATTACAGATAACTTATGATCTGGAATACGGAAAAGATACCATTGAAATTCATCGTGATGCTATAAAAGAAGGGGAAAATGTGATAATAATCGACGATCTGCTCGCTACAGGCGGAACAGCAAATGCAGCAGCTTTATTAGTAGAGAAATGCGGTGCGAAAGTTCCCCTTATTGCTTTTCTTATTGAACTGAGCTTCCTGAATGGTCGTGAAAAAATTTCGGAAAAAAATATATTTTCTCTAATCAATTTTTAAAAGCTATATATAACAAAAATTGATTGATCTTTTAATATGATACTTCAACTATATTATTATACATTTTAATCTTGATAAAAATCATAAATTCAATTTTGAAGATAATTTTACAATGAAAAAATTATATATAACAGTGATTATCTTAGTTTCAATAATGACAATCAGATGCACCTCTATCGATGTGGCAGTATCTAAAAAGGTAAACATTAAAAATAAATTGAACAAGATTGCTGTGTTTCCATTTG
>JAXHTB010000500.1:0-2419 GCA_034190185.1 Spirochaetota bacterium
TCTTTTAAGATATATTGTAAATTATCTATATACCTCGGGGCGTAGCTCAGTCCGGTTAGAGTGCGTGGTTTGGGACCATGAGGTCGGAGGTTCAAATCCTCTCGCCCCGAAAGAGCGCCAGTAGCTCAGCTGGATAGAGCAACGGCCTTCTAAGCCGTAGGTCAGAGGTTCGAATCCTCTCTGGCGTGTTTTGCAACATGGTGGTAGTAGCTCAATGGTAGAGCCCCGGATTGTGGATCCGGTTGTTGCGGGTTCAAGTCCCGTCTTCCACCCATGCGCCCGTAGCTCAGCTGGATAGAGCGTCGGACTTCGAATCCGTGCGTCGCAGGTTCGAATCCTGCCGGGCGTGCTTTACAATTCTACATCCGGAGGGATGGTGCCACCTGATAATTGAATTTCCTGCACAGTTTCTACCTAGTCTCTATTCATTTAGCAACGGTAGCTCAATAATCTTAGTCTCTTCTCCAATTGACCCTTCAACCTCAATCATCCAGTATTTTAGAAGTATCCATTTTTACAAGTTCCTAATCTATCTTTTATAACGATATCCTCCAGAAGCTGTATGTCTCTTACTTAAAGTATGAACATATTTATCTACTTATAGAAATAGCTTAAAGTTATTTACTAGGATCTATGGCAGCAATCTTCCTGTTCAGCTTCTTTTCAATATGCTTAATTCTGTTAGATAGTTGCTGCTGTCCTCTCTTCAATTCCTTGTATGCCCTATCCCTTCTTAGATCATTTTTATCTGTTCCAATGTATAACAACTCCTCCTTCCTGCGAAGCTTTTTATCCCTAATGTCTCTCCATTCTTCCCTCAAATTATGAAGATCATGCTTCAAATATTGAATATTCATTATCATTTCCCAAAATATACATCTTCATTGAACCAAAAATAAGAATATTGACGTCTCCCCTTGTTTTTGTTGTTATATTTCTTTTTGGAACCGATAGCTTATTCTTTGCCAATTGATTCGATTATTTTTTTGCAATTCTCTTCAATACAACCATCTTTATAAAGGTATGATATCACAGCAAAACATGAACAATTAATATTCTTTAAACTAGCAACTCTCTCAGGATTTAATCCGCCAATGCAAACTGTGGGGATCTTCACTTCTTCTGTCACATTTTTTATAATATCTTTGTCTAATCCCTTTATAAGATCACCATTCTTGCTTTTGGTATCAAAAGCTGGGCCTATTGCAATATAATCTGGTTTTTGCTTTATTGCTTGAATCGCATCTTCCATGCTATGGGTTGAAATGCCGATCAGCATGTTATAAGGCAGAATTCGCCTTGCTTCTTCAACAGGAAGATCGTCTGCTCCAAGATGAATTCCGTCTGCTTCGGAAAGATATGCTATCTCAGGATAATCGTTCACAATAAAAACGACCTCTCTTTCTTTACAGATTTTGGATATCTCCCTTGCGACTGAAAGCGTCTTTTTATGAGATTCCTGCTTCATCCTTAATTGAATGATCTTAGCTCCGCCATCAATAAAATTGACAACTGTTTCAGCGTATTCATCATTTTTAATAAATGATGAGTCGAGTATAGCGTAGAGGGAATTTGTGAATTTCTCAATCTTTTGTGATTTTTCAAGAACCGAGAACAGTTCTTTCTCCAAGGTGTATAGAGAAAACCTTATCACTTGAAAGGAATTTTTTTTCTCATCCAAATTAAGAAGTTTGATGAATTCTTCAATAGACCTTGATGCCTCAATTGCGCGATGTAGATTGCTTTTTACAAGTTCGTACAGGGAATCTCTTGAAAGTTCGCCTGCAAGGTCAATAAATTTTAATGAATCATTTTCAACGTCCCTTCCGTTTAGCAGGAGATGTTGATCTATAAATTGAAGACTTCCTGTAATATCATGACGAATTTTTTTTAACTTTTTAGAGATATTTTCATTGTTTACTACAAACCTGAATACATCCTCACAAACCCTTAAACCCTCAACAGCCCTATTGATATTAGCATCCAGTGCAGCATAAATCTTTTTCTCCAAAACACTATCCCCCGCCAACCATTCTGATAATTTCAATATTGTCACCATCGTATATTATTTCATTAGAATAATCATCGCGATTTATTATTATACCATTTTTTTCAACAACAACCTTTCTGTTTTCAAGTTTATATTGAATTATAATATCTTTAATAGTGGATTTATCAAAGTCGATTATATTTCCATTAACCTTTATTTTCATGTTCAAACTCCATTCTACTATAAGAAATTACAATATTGAAGACCCCAGACTCATTTCCCAAGATTGAAATGTCTAAATATTTCTCAGATGTCCTTGATGGGTTCGCTATCACCGCCACTATCGTCCTCCTCGCCGCTACCCTCATCCCCATCTATAGAGCACGTTGTGAGCAGGTTGTGAGCCATCACGAGGCACTTGTCATGAGA
>JAXHTB010000501.1:0-2392 GCA_034190185.1 Spirochaetota bacterium
AAAGCAACGCGTATCAATAAAAAAAAATAATAAGCACGCTTACTATTTTTATCATTTTTATCAAGCAAAGTTAGTAAGCTCAAACTGTTTTCAGAAATTGAATAGTGTGTTTTTTACAATCGAGTTTATATTGCACTGAATGATTTTAACCATCATTCCTTCTGAAATCAGATTGAACTTACAATAACTCAATATTCGATTATTTTAAAAGATTCATAACTATATTCCC
Source organism: Spirochaetota bacterium (assembly GCA_034190185.1). Taxonomy (GTDB): domain Bacteria; phylum Spirochaetota; class UBA4802; order UBA4802; family JAFGDQ01; genus JAXHTB01. The sequence goes on from JAXHTB010000501.1 coordinate 230, forward strand.
ACTCAGATTGGAAATATTAGATAGAGAGGCAAGGTCAGTCCTTGAAAGAGCGGATTCTATACTAGAAATTGCTGAATTTATCTCCTTGCTGGCAATATTAGATGCAAGAATATTTTCAACTTCTATTTCTAATCTTCGTAGTTTATGTACATCCTCTCTAATAAGGTTTCCTACTTGTTGTAACTTAAGATTAAGATTCTCATTTGAAATATTATTGCCAATAAATTCGCGTAGTACACTTTGATTCTCAAATTGGGCGTTATTAAATATCGTTTCCCTGTTTTTCCTTCCTACTCCCAGGTTTTCAATTAACTGAGATACACCGTTTTGAATGATTTGACTCTTTGTAAGTGATGACTGTATATCCTTTAGTTCTTTTTGGATGTTTACGACCCTTGTATTTATTTTTGCTCTAATGTCCAGGGAATCGGCCTTGATTTCCTGCTTCTTTTTTCCCTCAGATTTTTCATGCGACTGAATTTGGCTTTCCATCCTTGTGGCAGTGCCAAGTATGCCCTCTATAGATACTTTCATCTAAATGCCCTCCCTTGTTACAATTATAAATATTATAGATGATCATTTTTTAGAGATTACACTTTAATTTCAGAAATAATGAAAGATATTTCTGTTTTTGCTAGTTCTTACAGTTACTATATTAAAAAAAGAACTCCTTTTATGGATATTATTAAATTAAAATAAAATAAAAATTTGACTATCATATATTTACTATTACTTATTTACTATTATTTTGTCAACAACTTATTCATATGAGACATAATCATTATAAAAAAAATGAACTTTTATAATGATTATATTAGATATATAAGATTGAAGTATGCTTAAAATCTGATGTTTTGGATATTGGCATGGAGGAAAACAATCCACAAAATGCAAGGATGTAATCAGACACTAATTTTTTATCATATAGCTGTCTTGGTATCTTTCGATTTCCTGTACACCATTTAGCATATTTATAGCCTTTTTTTTAGAAAAGATAGGTCCTATGCGAACTCTGTAATATTTTTTCCCATTTACTCTTGAGTTTTCAATAAATGCATCATATCTTAGTTTCTCAAGATTTCTGCTCTCTGAAATAGCTTTAAATTTCTTATCAAAGGAAGCAACCTGAATAACATAGTGACTTTGGTCTGTTTTAACAACAGGCGGTTTCTTTTTCGTTGAAGATGCTTCAAGAACTTTGCTTCTTTTCCTTTTTTTCTTTTTAGGTGAACTCTTTTTTCTTTTGGTTATTTTATGTTTCTTTTCTGCAGTTTTTGTCACACCTTTTACAGGAGGGGTAACATCTTTAGAAATATTTTTTGCAGGAATGGTGAGTAGGTTTTTTTCCTTCTCAACCATAGATGGTTCATCGTCCTTAATGTCATTAAATTGTAAAATTTCATTTTTCCCAAGAAGAGGAGCTTTCTCGTCTTCTAATACATTTTTATTAACAATTTCTCCCTCTAATGGAGAAGGAATAGAATTGTTTTCAAGAAAATTATTGTTATTTTCAACAGGAATTTTAAATAAGGAATCCTCTTCTGAAAAAAGGTCATTATTATTGCCTTCATTGTTTATATTTATGCCAATAAGAAATGATGCTATCATAATTCCTACAAGTACACATGATATAATAATTATTCGTGGTATATCAAGATGCAGCAAATAAAAATTTTTTTCTTTAATTTTCATATTACCCATATCTTTATCATTTACCATATCGCAATAACCTGCCTTTAATATTTTTATATAGAAATAGTTATTAAAAAAATCGGCAATATGAAATAATTATATTAGACAAAATTATAAGGGAAAGTTGTATGAAAGCATTTTTTCTATTATTGCTGCCTTTTAAAGAGATTCTAATGCATTTTGTATCATTCTTTTAAGGTGTGGAAGTTTATTTGAGCAAAAATTATCTTCTAATGAGGCTGAAATTAGATTGGACATTACACCTTCTTTTGCAAGAATATCTTTAAGATATATAAGCGATAGGGTTTCTGTAATACATTTAGAATTTGAAAGGATATTTTCAAGCATTTTGTGTTTGTCTATTCTATTATTACAAAATTCATGCAGGAAATCTTTGAATAAAATCCTTCTAATGCCCTTCATCGAGATTCCTGAAGAATTGATATTTAAGAAGCGCTCTTTGTCTTTTTG
>JAXHTB010000502.1:0-2386 GCA_034190185.1 Spirochaetota bacterium
CCTAGCCGCACCGCCGTCCTCTCCTGACCGTCAATCAACACCTCGACAAACGAGGGAATGCAGACGATGTCAATCCCGTCCAGAGAAGAAGATTGGTATTTTCTAGAAATCGATCTGGAAGCTGAAAGCCCTCTTCTTCTAGATATCGAGCTTTCCGGAACACCTAATATCAATTCCAAGCTGTGTCTACTCAATTCAAACCTGCAAACCTTGGGATATTCCGATTCGAATGAGATCGGCTCCGGAGAATTATTAAAGGAAATTGGAATAACCCTTTCAGGGACATATTATATAATAGTAACATCAAATTATGAATCAAATAATGATATTCCATACAGACTGCTTGTAACTTCCAGATTCTATGATTATACCTCAGAGATAGAACCGAATAATTCCCCTGATGAATCGAATATTATTATAGAGAGTGATACAACTGGAAGGATATACCCTGATGGAGACAGGGATTACTATCGTCAAAATATAACTGATAAGGCTGAGTTATTTAAAATTGAGGTTATCCCTCCTGAGAATCTTGATATTAAGATCGAACTAATCGGTATCGATAATAATAAGCTGTTGGAAGTAAATAACTATGGCAAAGGTGAAAAGGAGATCATTCCCAATGCACATATTTCTAATGATTTTTTCATAGTAGTTTCGGCTGGAAGGGGAGAGCAGAATATAGACTTTACTTATAATTTATCTGTATCCTCTATACCATTTCAAGATAATTTTGAGGTTGAACCAAATGACTCAAAGGAGCTTGCTACTATAATAAATGTTAAAACAATTAATGGTTTTATATCGAAAAAGGGAGATATCGATTACTACTATCTTGAGTATAATAAACGTGTTAATAAACGATTTACCATAAAAGGTATAAAGGATTCTGAGCTAAAGATATCTATTACTGATTCATTGGGCTATATCATTAAGTCCAAAAATATAAGGGGTGAGCAGACTGAATCTCTAACTGAGATGATTGACAAGAAGGGGTATATTATTGTAGAATCGCTATCTGATAATTATGAGGATCCTTATTCAATTGATATTGGAGAGAAATAGATGAAAATAAAGGAATTATTATTTGGTTTTGCAATTATGTTCCTTATGTCTTTTATTTTATGCTCAAAAGACCAAAAGATAGTAAAGAATGAAAAAATTTATAAGGAACCCAAAAATTTTAATTTTAAATTTATCGGTTATGATATCAATATAAATAATCCGGAAAAAGACAGGAGATCCTATTATCAGGTATTTATTGATAAAATTGAATCAGGAAGAACTACCATTGGTTTAGAATCGCAATTAAAGACCTTTGAATATAAAATCGATAGTAATCGTCATCTGCTTATGGTTAAAAAATGGGCATTGGATGAGAAGAAAGGCAAATATTACAAGTTGAATAATATTGAGCAACCAAAGCCAAATTATATATATTTTAATATGCCTAAAGATAAAGTTATAGTTATAACTCTTGTAAATGACGTGCTGAAAAACATATCATCCTTTAAGATTAACTTTGAATTTGCGGATTGATTCTTCAATATTAACAGCAAGCAGAGATAAGAGACTTACCCCCTGAGTCAGCAGAGAATTCTGAGTTTCAGATGTATAACTAACTATAGAAACTACTTTTTGTGAAATATCGATCATAATAAGTTATATTGTAAATATCTGTAAATAGTTAAAATCAGTGACTAATATTTGTTAAATAACTTTTTTCAAGACCCCATATTATCTTGTATAGTTATCTTTTTTCTTCAGATACCCTATCTTTTTGAAATTAAGAAAAAATGACAGAAAATGATATTTAATTACACATTAACTTGACGATACAAAAATAATTTATTAATATTAATTGTATAGGTATTTAATTATAGATAATAGCTTTTTATTGGAAAGTAAATCCTATTACATAAAGCTTGTTTATTGTACTGGGATTTCTAACCCTCCAATATTTATAGTCTTCAAGGAGTAATCCATTTTCGGAAATAATTATCCGCATAATATTATAATTCAACAAATGATGCTTAATACCATTGAACTAAAATCTATAGTGGATTAGGAGCTGTAATAATCTATTTATGGTTTCAACTGAAGCAGGGATTTCCTATATTAATGGAACAGTATAGTTGTAATCACAGTATTTAACCACTTGCAAATTGAGGATAGACATTATCGAATCGTTAAATATTTTAACAGTTTATTAGCCACAATAAAATCTTTGTAATATATAATACAAAAATCATACATACTTTTGAACCGATTACCATTTAAGGAGGTCTTATTATAATTCCGAAGAACACAATAGATCTCATTAGGGATAGAGCTCACATTGAGGAAATCGTCAAGAAATATGTCCCTTCCATAAAGAAGAGAGGGA
>JAXHTB010000503.1:0-2384 GCA_034190185.1 Spirochaetota bacterium
TCCATCAGCAAATCCTCCAGGTCAAGAGTCACTATGGCGAGGACTTGATAGATTAGATGCAGCGTTGCTGGGATTTACTGTTGCCGCATATAAAATCTAATATTTGTGGGTAGATGTCAGACCCCCATCCCAGCCACTTTAGGCGGGTAAATAAACACTTCGATCCTCACTGTTATTGAGCAGTTGCAAATAATTCTGTAATCATACCATAAATTGGTTGATCTTTTTGGCATGTCTTCTATTTTGCCTTTTAAAATTATGGTTAACAATCTATCGTTCGTAAAAAAAATTGTCCTATTTTTCCTGCTTTTCGGCATAATTTTTTCTGTATTTACTGCATGCGGAACAGATTTTTCCGGGAGAAAAGCACCAGTTGCTGTAAATGGCGTTATAGATCTCTCAGACTGGAATTACAAAAAGGACGGCCCTGTAAATCTTGACGGGCAGTGGGAATTCTACTGGAACCAACTCCTTGAACCGTCAGATTTTCAAAAAAAAGATAATCTGCCTGGTCAGGGATTTATAAATCTGCCTGGTCTCTGGAAAAATAATTTTATCAACGGCACAAACCTGCCAGGTAAAGGTTATGCAACATATCGTTTGCAAGTAATAGTCAATCAGGATAAAAAAATAAAAGCATTAAGCATTAATAATATACTATCAGCTTATAAACTCTGGATCAATGGAAAATTGGTCCATCAAAAAGGTATTGTCGATAAATCAGAAAAGGCCAAAGAGCAGTTTGTTTTTCTTTATCATAAGAAAATACTGGCATTTACACTTAGCAATGGAATGAATGAAATTGTATTGCAGATTTTAAATTATCATTACGACTCAGGAGGTATTAAAGAATCATTAGAGCTAGGGGATGGAGAGCTGTCATATAAAAAATATATTCAAGATTATACAATGAATATGATGGTTGTTGGTTTGCTTCTCTTTATATCAATTTATAATATCTTTCTATACTCATTCCGCAAAGATGATATTTTCCCTCTCATATTCGGAATTTTCAGTCTATTATGGACTATAAATATATTCAATATTCAATCTACGATTATTTATGATTTCTTTTCAAATCATAGGATTCCATATCTAATTGATAATTTTTTAGCTTGTCTAACTTTACCGTTGGGGACAATGTTGATAAAAAAACTCTCTCATGATGAATTCTCCATTCCAGTCCTCAGGTTTTCACAGGTTTCTCCTGTGGTAGTTATTTTTATAATGTTATTTACAGGATTTGAAAAATCAGAAATAGTCATCAGTACTTATGGTTTTCTAATTTGCCTAATATTTATATATTATGTATATGTTTTAATCAGAAATATTAATCAACATAAAGATGATGCCAAATTATTTTTCTTCGGTTTTATTGTAGTGTTTATAGTTAGCATAAATGACCTATTATACTCTTTCAGGATTTTCAACTCAGGAATTTACTTTCATTATGCGCTGCTTGTCCTTGGTCTCTGCACAACAATAGTAGCTTCCCGCAGGTTCTCCAGAGCCTTTCATGAAGTAAAGGAACTCTCAAAGGAACTTGAGAATAATAATATAGCCCTCACCGAAATGGACAGAATAAAAGACGAGTTTCTGGCAAACACATCCCATGAACTGAGGAATCCGCTTCATGGAATAATAGGCATGTCAGAATCGATGATCGAAGGCGCCACAGGCAGACTTCCCTCTAAGACTGTTGAAAACCTTTCTCTTATCGCCTCAAGCGGCCACCGCTTAAAGAATCTTGTAAATGATCTGCTGGACATGGCTAATATACAGGACAAGAGCATGGAACTGAACATAAAGCCTGTTGATATCTCCACTCTCATCAATCTGGTAGTAAAGCTTTCTCTTCCTTTAGTCGGTGAAAAACCTCTAGTAATAATAAACAGCATCAGGCAGGATATTCCTCCTGTCATGGGGGATGAAGACCGCATTATGCAGGTGATGCATAATCTCATTGGCAATGCCATCAAGTTTACCAATAAAGGAACCGTTGAGATATCCGCCTCGCTTATTGATACAACAGATGAAAGCTATGATTCACTTTCGGAACAAATGCTAGAGGTGCGTGTTTCAGATACAGGAATAGGAGTGCCTGAAGAATATAAAGAAAAAATATTTGAATCCTTTCAGCAGGTGGATGGGACCGACGCGCGTTCATATCCGGGAACCGGTCTCGGGCTTGCCATAACCAAACAACTTGTGGAACTTCAACGCGGCACAATACGTGTGATGTCTGAAATCAATAAGGGTTCTGTATTCGCCTTTACCCTCCCTGTATCGAACATAAGTTTACCCGGGATCTCTGATGACATTATTATTGGAGGCAGCAGTGAACTGTCATCCCGCGTTTCAGGGGAAACTGAAAGTCAATTTAG
>JAXHTB010000504.1:0-2378 GCA_034190185.1 Spirochaetota bacterium
TGTCAAGACACCACCATACTTCTTCTCCTTTAATATCTCACTTATCCCCATCAACAATCTTTTATCAATATGCCTTATAGATACATGATCTCTTTCCTTATCAACACCGTGTAAATGTATTACCCTGGTACTATCTATATATCTATTTAGATGTTCTTCAACATCATTTCCAGCAATAATTAAATGCCCAATATCTATACAGATTGAGAGATCGTATTCCGCTATAATGTCTTCGAGAAACTCAAAAGGATAATTCAAATTTTCGAGCGCTATGCTATTACTTTCGCATTTAGTTCTACTCAGCATCGATTTTATTGAATCGCCAGACCTCTTCTGCCAGACAGGTATATCTCTCTTATCATCTTCTGTAATATTCAGATGTAATATATAACAGTAAGGATCTATTTCGGATAGTATATCAATAATTGAAGCGGCAATATTGACAGACTCATCTCTAATCGATTTAGAAGCGCCACCAAATTGCAGATCCAGAGGAAGATGCGGTGTGTATGTAAGATCAAACTCCCTGCTTAAGCGCTTCAATTCAACTATATCTTTTGTAGAATGGATATTGGCATCATCATCCGACTCAAAGAGAAGCAATTCAACATCATCTACTCTATCCTTTAATCTGTATATATTAGGGATTATATCATCAGGATAAATATACGATGTTGTCCCTATTCTATATGAAGGCATATATTGTTAAACCAATGAAAATAATATAACGATGCATACATAACGCTGCTTTATAGGATATATCAAAAAATCAAACCTTTAATCCCTTTAATCCGGTCAACTCGGATAGATAGCCGTCAAATTCGTCATCATCAAGACTATTGCGCTTGCCAAGAATCTCCTCACTCAATGGACCTAAAGAATATACAGCCTTTGGAGCATCAGAAAGGATCGCCTTTAGAATCAGGTCAGCTATTATTTCAGGCCCAGGTATCGATATTTTTCCAAACATCTTCCCAAAGCTTTCCCCTGATGCCGCATAAAGCTGCTTGTAGTCATCATCGATCCTGGACATAAGATCTCCTGTCATCTTATTACCAACATCATTAAATTCAGTCGCAATTACTCCAGGACGGATGGCGATAACTCTTATTCCAAAAGGACGCAACTCTATTCGCAAAGCATCACTTATTGCTTCAACTGAATGTTTAGTGGAGGCATAAACACCACTTAATGGAAAAGCGAATTTTCCTGCTATGGAACTGATATTCACAATTGTGCCCTTCCTTAATTTCCGCATCCCTTGCACACATGCCTGAGTCACACGCATTAAAGCAAAAACATTTACCTCATAAATACGCCTGATTGCATTTATAGGCACATCCTCAAGACCTCCACGAATGCTATAACCGGCATTATTTATCAGCACAGAGATCGGGTCTGAATATTTATTAAGATACATGCAAAAATCTTCAAGCTCATCTGACAGTGAAAGATCAACCTGTTTAGGGATTATACCTGGATACTCATCTGCAAGTTCCTCTAAGCGCTCCAACCTCCTTGCTGCTGCAATTACTTTAAAATTATTTTTAGCAAGGATTATAGCTGTTTCCTTCCCTATCCCACTGCTTGCGCCGGTTACCAAAGCCACTTGTTTAGTTTCTTCCATAATAGCACCTCTAGAAATTTGAATTTACCCTATCAATAACAGACCTATGGATGATTTTTATGCATGTTATGTTTAATGATCCTTAATAAGGCAGATATTCCTTCCCAATAATTTCTCTGGATATTATAATCTTCTGAATCTGGGATGTTCCATCTGCAAATTCAAGAGCTATCACATCCCTTAACCTCTGCTCAATTGGAAATTCCTGGGTATAACCATAATGACCATGAAGCAGTAAGCAGTCGTGTATTGCCTGCACAGCAACTAAAGGAGCATAATATTTGCACATAGCAGTTTCCTTTGTGTGCTTAATACCCTTATCATGAGCCCATAAGGCATATAAACACAACCAATTGGCAGACATAAGTTTTGTATAATGCTCAGCAATAGGAAATGATACTCCCTCAAATTTTGCGATCGGTCTGCCAAATGCTTCCCGAGTCTTTACATATTCAACAGTTTCATCTAATGATTTCTCTGCCGCGCCAAGTGCAATCATACATAGACAAACCCTAAGAACATCAAATGTATTCATTGCCTGCTTAAAACCTTTATCCTCCTGTCCCAGCAGATTGCTCTTGGGAATTTTTACATTATCGAGAAAGGCAGAGCCCCTACGCATTGCCTTTACGCCCATATCTTTATAAGATTGAAGTGTTACTCCGGGATTATCAACAGGAACAAAAAATGAGCTTACTCCCCGAGCTTTTGCCTCTGGATCAGTCATTGCAAAAGTGACCATTGCTGCTGA
>JAXHTB010000505.1:0-2378 GCA_034190185.1 Spirochaetota bacterium
GACCCAAGCTCGTTTTTAATATAGTCTATTGCAGTCTGACAATCGATATCTCCACATGTGAATATATCAACTGCAGCATATGCAAATTCAGGCCATGTATGAATAGTAAAATGTGATTCAGCAATAACTACGACTCCACTTACACCATATGGTATAAACTCATGAAAAAAATGTTTAATAACTGTAGTTTTTGTGAGTTTAGTTGCTGTTAACATTATCTCCTCAACCTTTTTTGTGTCTGCTAGGTGGGATTCATTACAGTTGAAAAGCTCTGCTATTAGATGTTTACCTAAACCCTCCAATCCGATCTCCTCTTATAATGTAATTTCCATTTAATTTTCAGTATTATCAACAATTCATATCTTTGTTCACTCATTATAAGGGGTAAGCTTTTATGTTATTGAATTAATATCTTTTATTCATTTAGTGTTTATAAAGACGTAATGGAAAATCCAAAATGTCTATTCAAAACATTTAGATATTCACAGTCTATTCTTCTAAAATCTCACCCCCTCGATTAGACTCAATATTATCGAGATAAACTAGATCACTTTTTCCAAGAAAGTAATAAATATATCAAGAAAAAATTAATTATTTATTTAAATTTCTTAAAGATACTCAATAATAATGTAATGCTATTTATAAAGATGCAGAAATCTAATTGCAAAAAAGCTCACAAAAGCAAAGAAATGAATCTCTGCACTCATTGGGACATTGACTTTGGTTTATTGCCATATATTTTTTTATTCTAAAAAATTCATGATTTTTAAACTAATCAAAAAAGATTTTTGGGGACAACTCAATGTAATAGAAATGGCAGCAATATTATTTCACAGAGTAGATAATTATCAAAATTCAGCTTATATGAGAAAAAGAGTTGAAAATTATTTTTGTGATCGAATTCAATTGATACACACATCAATATAAATATTGCACAGCATACAGCTTTTTTATTTTATGATTAAAAACTACTAAAAATAGAATAGAATAAAAGGATATATAAGTAAAAAAAATAGGATGAAACTATATATAAAAATGTTATTATTAAGTCTATTCAATTGTTTATGGTTAAATTCAGACAAAGACAGAGGACAATCTGAAAATGCTTGAAAGTGAAATATTGCAGTCATTACTCCCTTTAATTATGCTTAATGGCATAGTAATCCTATGTTTAATAGTATTTGCATTTCTATATCCCCACAGAAATAGAAATCCTGAGATACTGGAGAGAATGCATAAATCTTTTATAGGGATCTTTCTAAGAGAATTCTGGTATTGGTTCACTTCTCCATTAATTTCGCTTTTTCAAATATTGCACCTATCCCCCAACATGGTGACTGGGATATCTCTTATTCTTGCCAGTTTTGCAGGCTATTATTATTATCTGGGCAATTTTGCTATTGCTGGATGGATGCTGATTATCAGCGCAACTCTTGATATTTTAGATGGCAGATTGGCAAGGATTACAGATCAGGTCAGTCAGGAGGGCGCATTCTTAGATTCCTGCATAGATAGATATTGTGACGGTATAATTTTTTTAGGACTGGCCCTTTACTTCAGAGGAAATCTGCTTGTTCTTACTGCAACGATTGCAACATTAATTGGTTCAGAAATTGTGAGTTATGCAAGGGCAAAAGGTGAGAGTGTAGGTATCAATAAACATCAAGGCTTGATGCAAAGGGCTGAGAGAATAGTACTGTTATCCGTTATTTCAGTTTTTCATCCCTTCTTAATGATTATTCTGTCTAAATATGGCATCAGGACCAATTATCCGATAATAATAATCATTATTTTAATGGCATTTCTTACAAATTATACAGCCATTGTCAGGATTGTAACTATTTTCAAATCAATAAAAAACTTAAAGTGTAATGAAGGATAAAACTTTTTCAATAAAAACACTCGGCTGTAAATTAAATCAATATGACTCATCTCTGATTGCCACTCAATTCAGTAAAAACGGTTGGATTGCCAGACCCTTTGGTACCTGGGTAGACTTAGTTATAATCAATACCTGCACTGTTACTAATCGAAGTGACAAAAAATGCAGAAATTATATTCGTCAAGGAGCAGGCTTTTCAAGGTCAGGCAAGGTATTAGTTACAGGATGCCTGGTAGATAGAAATCCTGACGATCTGAAAAAAATGCCTGAGGTTTACAAGCTATTTAAAAATGCAGAAAAGGACAAAATTTTTGATCATATTGATTCATCTTTAAAACAGATAGACTTTTCTATAAACAGTGATGCAGCTCCAATATCAACAATAAACCAATTAGAAGAGATTAGAAAAAACTCCTGTGATGACAAAGAAATAAATGTTGAAGTTCCCTTTTCACGCACTAGAGGATTTATCAAGATTCAGGATGGATGCGATGGT
>JAXHTB010000506.1:0-2367 GCA_034190185.1 Spirochaetota bacterium
AGCGGATCAACCACCTTGACCACTGCGACTGCTCTCTCTGATGGAAGTGTTGCTGTAGCGTACCAAGATACTGAAATATTGCCGGATCCTGATCCAGGTCAATATAATGCAGGTGATGATACTTCAGTCGCAAATGGTCAATATACAGGTACTGGAGACGGCAATCTTGTTATCGAGATTACAACTGGAGGGGTTTATGGCGCAGCTTGGGCTACTATTACATGCCCGGATCCAAGTTCTCCAATTGGCCCAATAAATATTACTGGCGGCGGTGTTTTGAATATACCTACAATAGGAATAACAATTACCTTTACAGATGGCGGTGATGGGATACTGATTGCTGGAGACACCTGGTCATTTCCAGTGTATGAGGATAAGGGAAAATTCGTAATAATTGAGTAATATACAATTTAAATATCTTTCTACTGGAATAGAAAGTAAATGATTTACAAGTAATATGCGGTTTATTAAATAGTAATCGCAGGTTTCAATTAGAGTGGTATAAAAAGATTATGCGCAAGGTATTATGATTATTCGGTAAAAGAAAACTCGTAAGCTCAAACTGTTTTGGGAAATTAAATAGTATGTTTTTTAGCCACAGATCAACACTGATGAGACACTGATGTTTCCTATAGAATTATAGTATTATTTTTATGCAGTCAAGACGCGCGAACAGCCTATGACAATCCTAGTATATCAGTGGCTAATAATTTTAACAATCTAATTTATATTGCATTGACTGATTTTCTGCCATTATTCCTTCCGAAATCAGGTTGAATTTATAAAAACTATGAGAGAACATCCTTTTGCTGCTTAAATAGATTCTCGTCTTTTTCTTTAATACTGCAATCTTTTACTGTTACACAGCATATCAAAATATTAAAATACATGGAGGTTTTTTTATGAAAAAAACTAAATTAAGGATTTTTCTAGTTCTAATTGCCATTGCTTGTTTTTCGTCTGTTTTTCTCAACTGCGCTGAAGATGGAAAAAGCGGAGAAGATGCAGTAGGCGTACAGGGTGAACAGGGCGAACAGGGGCCTCAGGGTGACGTTGGCGCAACAGGACCACAGGGCCCGCAAGGCGATCCTGGGGAGAGCGAATACCCAAGGCTGTATGTCGTAGGTTATACTAGTGATAATATTTGCGTTTTTCATAATGCAGGAGTTGCAGGATGGTCCTATGGGGATATATATCCTGACCGGGAGATTTATTATGATCTAGATTCATTAAGTGAAGGTCCTTTTGGGTTATTTCTGGATAAGGTTTATAACGAACTATATGTTGCTGATCTTATAGCTAACCGGATCTTGGTCTTTGAGGAGCCGGATGGGATCGATGCTGAAAGTGCGCCTGATAGAATAATTTGGGCAGAAATAGGTACCACCTTTACTGAATTTAATCCAGGAGATGTTCTGGTAGAGGGCAACAAATTGTATATATCAAATAGTTTGGGTAATGTTGATGACGCTGCTATTATCATAATCTCTGATGCAAATATTGCTGATGGAGAGAATGGTAAGATTGATAACATAAGAGAATTAAGGGGTGCATCAACAACATTGAATAGACCATATGGATTGGCTTTTGGTGACACAAAACTCTTTGTTGCAAACTATGATGATAATAGTGTATTGAGATTTGAAAATCCCTGGGTCTTGTCTGTAAATAATCCAGACAGCCCGCCAAGCGAAATAATTACCGATGCTTCTATAGACGCTCCTACTTTTCTATGTTTAGACGAGGTAAATGACGAGCTCTATGTAACTAATTATGATAATGATACTATTACGGTAATTCAAGATGCGACTCAGGCATCACCTTCTATATCAAGGACAATAACTAACTTCCCATCCGAGCCTACTGGCATTGCAGTTGATGCAGAATATGATCGTTTATATGTAGCTTTGAGTGACGGTAGCATATATATATGGAAGAAGGCTAGTGAAGTCTCTGGCAATGTTACTATTGACGCAGTACCTACAAGGATGATTTTATCAGATAATACTCAACTTGTTAGTGCGCGTGATATTATTCTGGATACAGAAGAATAGGAAATATTACAGTTTCTGTCTAAAAGGGGGATTGCATCTAAATGGCGCATCCCCTTTTTATGTTTATTGCATTATTATATTTGCAGCAATAGATTCATGATCTTACAATTCAGATCGATTTTTTTTATTTATAGATATGAATTTTTTCAGTTTAATTTTTCGAAATCCTAGGGAATATATGGCGCTACTGCAGTAACTGCTTACGACTGAATTTTGTTTTCCATAATCTGCAATAATCGCCTGTAATCAGTATAAATTAGCATTATTATTTAGGAAATCGACTTTTTGGAACACTATAAATAATTTAAAACTC
>JAXHTB010000507.1:0-2361 GCA_034190185.1 Spirochaetota bacterium
TAAAAATATCCTTTAGCACATCATATTCAACCTTGTCCCCAATCTTTGTTGAAGTTCCGTGAGCATTGATCGAATCGATATCAACAGGTTGAATTCCACATTCTATTATACTTTCTTCTACACATCTTCTAACAGTACTGAAATTCGGCGCAACAAAATGATATGCATCCGAAGTCATACTCCAACCAGCCATCTTAATGTTATATGGAATACCGTGCGCTTTAGCAAATTCTTCGGTGGTTAAAATTATACATCCTGCGCCTTCTGAAACTACAAAACCTCTTCTGTTTATTGAAAAAGGACGGCTTGCCATTGTTGGGGGTTCAGTTGGTTCGCCCTCTTTTGGTCTGTACACGCCATTCATTGATGCAAAACCACCAACTATAGGTTCAACTAGTGGAAAATCCACAGCGCCGCATATAGCAACATCTGCCAATCCTAACTGCATAAACATAGCTCCAATAATCATTGAAGTAGATCCTGTTGCACAAGCTGTAATCGTTGATACTATTGGCCCTGTTGCCTTAGTTAAAATTGATATTTTCCCGCCTACCATATTTATGCATGAATTAGGATTAGTAAATGGATGTGGAAGTTTCCCCTCTGCAACTATCTGCCTATCAGCATTAATAACAGCATCCAAACCTCCAACTGCCGTGCTGAATGTAACGGCAACCCTTGGCGCTAATTCCTGAGTTATCTCAATTCCGCTTTTCTCAAGAGCGCGATGTGCCACGAGCATTGCATTCTTGAATATTGGTGATGTCCAGTGCGCTAGTTTACGTGCTGAAAGGAAAGGGTAGGGTTTGCAGTCAATCTCATCAACTTGGCCAGCAATTTTAACTGGAGATTCGTCATGTACAGGAAAGCGCGTGAGCTTGCCTATGCCGCTTTCACCATGTGTAGCACGCTGCCACTGAGTATCCATATCGATACCTAGCGGTGACACTGCATCGTATCCTACTATTACAGGTCGATCTCTTTTCATCTTTTCCTAATCGTTAAATTATTTATTTCAGATATAATCTGGCGAGCAAAATTCTGATGAATATTAAAAAAATATCTTGTTACCAAGGAATAAAGCGGTATAATTTTGCAAACATTTCATAAACTTCTATCCAATTTTGTAGGTCTTTTGTAGTTCGAATATGCGCTCTCTTGTTAACCATTACCCAACTCATATGAGCTGCCCCATCCTTGCATGTTGTGCAGTCCCTTGTCGCTGATGTGCAGCATCTATGTTGTGTCTTAAGGTCAGAGGACCATCGTATAAATCTAATAAGCCTCTTAACCGTTGGATTCCTGTCATCGAAAGACTCTGTAACAGAGGGACATTCGTTCCAGCCAAAAGATCTGCCAAGCATCTTCCCTGTAGTAATGATCTCGTGATAGTATTTACTGGAGATCACAGTATTGGGGTATCTATCCAGCATATCGTTCATCTCAATGCAAATATCCCTTAATTCTTCTTGTTTCCAAAAAAATCCGTCAACTCCCTCATCATTTGACAATAACTGCAGATGCACCTTAAGTCCCACATCAGCAATCCGTTTTATTACCCTTTCTATTCGTCCCACCTGTTTCGGTGTGATTGTATAAAGGTAGTATGTATAGGGATCTCCCTCATAATTTTTGCTCGATATTGCAAAGGTATCCTTTCCCCTTAAAATCTTCTCATCCTCTTCGTCTCCCCATAGTGAAATCCCAACCATCATATCCGGGAATCTATCTCTAGGCACCTTAATTAGGCCATTAGTTGCACAATATGTGGGCAGTCTCTTGTAAAATGCATCAACCCTATCTAGGAAAATTGTAGGTTCTCCGCCAATCAGTATAGCGAGATTCACTCCGCGTTCCTTTTCCCTGTCAACGAACTCCTCCCACTTCTTTATATCCATCTCCTCCTCTGCGACTTTATGCTCTCCTGAAGAGAAAAAAAAGCAACCCTTACACCGCAGATTGCATTGATTTGTGACATCATAGATTGAACTTCTGATATTAAGTTGGGATATTTGTTTATATCTATCATACCATTCTTTGTCTAATAATGAGCTGACCGTTTTCATATAATATTTACCTTAATAATTCACTATACTTATAAAATACGAATTTTCATTTTTTTTTCCTAAGTAGTCTTTTAGTTTAATCATAGTTTAATTGAAATGCCAACTACTTGATTTTAAAAGGATATCTTAGTCTGATGTTGTACTCACCATTATTATCCCAGTCATAATAAACCCGAACTTCGTAATCGCCTGCGGGTAAACCCTTGAAAATCATCCTTCCATTTTTTTGCCCATTAGTATATGGGCACTCAATATACATTTCAGGCGGTTCGGAAGCCTTTACAACCGTGATCCA
>JAXHTB010000508.1:0-2342 GCA_034190185.1 Spirochaetota bacterium
GGTTTTTTATTTATGAGTTTTTTGCCTATAAAGGCTGCTCCTGTTTTGTGAGCTGTTATTTCATCCTTTATAACATCTGATCCTGTAAGCTTACCAATAAGCTCTCTTCCTGATCCTGTTGTACCAACACCTTTAATCTCTATTTTATCTCCAAGTTCCTGCCCAATCTTATTTAGACATTCTCTGGTTACCTCTATTGGTCTTGAGCTGGTTCTAGTGTATATCTCCATAATAAGGTCGCCCATCTCATCAAGTACTGCAAAATTTGAGCTGACCGATCCGATGTCAATTCCAAGATAGGCATTCACAGGAAGCTGTTTCCCTTCAAAGGAAAAGGGCTTTATCTTATCCCTTAGAAGCGTTACCCTATCTTTAGATAAGGGCTGCATGGATAGCATATTCAAGTCAGGAACTGATGAGTGCAGGTCAAAGTTTATGTTATAAGACGGATCTGATCTTTGTGAATTTTCAGCTTCTATTAGCCCAGCTCCTATAGCTCCAAGCCAGGCGTAATATTTGGGTACAAAAAGTTCATCTTCACTGAATTCAAAAATTCTTTTTATAGCCTGTACTACACCTCTATTAGCAGCAACTCCTCCAGTAAAAGCTACAGTTGGGATAATTTTTTTGCCTTTTGTGATGCTCCCTTTGAAGTTTCGTACAACAGCATCACATAGTCCGCTTAGTATCTCTGGAGGTTCATATCCCTTTTGTTGAGCATGAACCATGTCTGATTTAGCAAAAACTGAGCATCGGCCTGCTATAGTAGGTGATTTTTCCGCGTTTGCAATAATATCGCCTAATTCTTCAATTTCGAATTTAAGACGCGCAGCCTGCTGATCAATAAATGAGCCTGTCCCTGCAGCGCATTCACCGTTTTTTTCGTAATCCAGAATACTAATGCTTCCATTTATGTTCTGATCTATGAGGATATATTTTGAATTGTCGCCACCCATTTCAAAAATAGTGCGTACATCAGGATAAAGTGTTCCAACACCTATAGCAACAGACCTGAAATCATTCTCTATTGGCGTCTTTAATGCATTTCCTGCAAGCTTGGCGCCTGCTCCTGTTATCCTTATCCCGCTAATTTCTGTAAATACACTCTTTATCTCTTTTATCAGATTGAATGTAGTTTCTAAGGGCTTGCCTTTTATTCTGCGATATTCTGTGATGAGAATTGGCTTATCTATACTTACATCATCAATAAGTGTGAATAAACTATTTTCATTTTCTATTCTTTGGAAATTCTGTAGATCTTGAGATTCCCCTATTAGCGCTAGTTTAACACTTATGGATCCTATATCTATGCCTATACTAATCATGATCTTTCCTTTTCAAATCTGATATATAAAGAAATCAGAATATTTTTTATAAATAATTTTAGTTTACATTGAATATTTTTAAACATAATAGTACACCCTGAAGGTGCATGGATCGCAATGGTGAATTATTGTCTATCTTTAGTGATCGGATTGTAAATAGAAATTATCCATCCAATTATAATTGCGACAGATTGTGAATCTCTTGCTGAAATCATTGATTTTTACTTTTTGCAATATCAGCAGGAAAATACTTTCCCTTTGCATTTTAAGGGTACTTCTTTGTATTACTAAGAGCGCTTCATTGCTGTAAATATCCCTCATCTTTTAACAGATGCTGAACTATTATATCTAAACAATTACTCAGACAACAGAAAATCATAATAATCAAGTTGATTTTCTTTTTTTTAAATAAAAAATATGCAAGTTCTTACTATATTTATGCCTTAGGTGTAAAAGGATTCAGAGATTCAAATATTTTTTTGTCTAATGAGTTTATCAGCGCTTATAACATCCTCTTGACCCCTTCACTTGAAGATAAAATTATGAGTTTGTCTTTTTTATTGTAACTACTGAGCTTCAGCAAAAATTTATAAACATTATTAATTGAATGTATTTAATTAAACACTAGAAAATACATGATTTGTATTACATTTAATTATTTGATTGTTGCAATTAGAATTGATTCAATTAAAAATATTAACAACTAATTATTTATAATATAATAGTATAAAATTATTGTATTTTTCCTGGATTAATATTATCTTAATTTGTAAAAGATAGGAATTGCTTATAATATCAAAATGGAACTATATGTTAAATATGTGCTATGATCGATTATTTATCACTTGAGAAATTTATTTCTTCTCTAAATAATAAGTATCTGGATTTTCTTTCCTCTCACTATAGCAAAAGTAGGCAAGATGATTCATGCTTGTATGATTCTGATCGATTTTTTTATGATGTGAGGGAATTTACAGTAACCTTAAATTATATACAAGATATTGAAGCAATCTTTTC
>JAXHTB010000509.1:0-2329 GCA_034190185.1 Spirochaetota bacterium
GTTCACTTGGATTGATAAGCTTAGGGATTCAGAAAGGGGATAAGGTCTGTATAATTGGTGATAACGATCCTCAATATTACTGGGCAGAGTTGGCAATCCAATCAGCAGGGGGTATCGCTATTGGGATATTTATTGATTCTATGGATGATGAGGTAAAATATTATGTAAATCATTCAGATTCAACTTTTGTATTCGCAAAGGATCAGGAACAGTGTGACAAACTTCTTAATTTAAAGGAAGCTAATGAAATTCCAAATATTAAGAAGGTAGTATATTGGGAAGCTAAAGGTATTTGGTCCTATGACAACCCTATCCTGTTAAGCTTTGAAGGGCTTGTAGAGATAGGTAAGAAGTATGAGATAGATCATCAGGGGATTTTTGAAGAGAATATAAGAAATGGAAAGGGAAGTGATTTTGCCTGTTTTTGTTATACTTCAGGAACTACTGGGCTTCCTAAAGCTGCAATGATGACTCATGACAGCGTTATATTCTTTGGACGCGGCATTCGTTCTGTTGATCCATGGTACGATACAGATGAGTATCTATCTTATGTGTCACCTGCATGGGGTGCAGAGCAGTTTCTTGGAATTGCTTCAGGTTTAGATGGCGCACTATGCATTAGCTTTCCTGAGGAACCTGAGATGATCGAGGAGGATATTGTAGAGCTTGGTCCTCAAATTCTATTCTATTCAGCGAGATTATGGGAGAATCTGTTATCCGAAATGCAGGTAAAGATCTCTGATACCCTTCGTTGGAAGAGACTTCTGTTTAACATTGCAATGAAGATCGGTTTTAAAATGACTGAGTTTGCAGAATCGAAGCAGGAACCGAATTTCTTTTGGAAAGTAGCATATGGATTTGCAAACCTAATTGCTTTGCGGTCTCTAAGAAACAGAATGGGGTTTTCTCGAACAAGGGTGGGGTATACTGCTGGGGCTGCTGTTAGTCCGGATATAATTCGTTATTTTCATGCAATGGGACTGAATTTAAAGAATATATATGGAGCTACTGAGGCAAGTCTTGTTACAATACCACGGAGCGCTGATTTTAAATATGACAGTGTTGGAAAACCGATTGAGGGGTGTGAGGTAAAGATAGAGGATGGAGAGATACTTGTTAAGAATCCAGGAGTTTTTAAAGGGTATTATAAAAATCCTGAGGCTACTGCAGAGAAGCTTGTTGATGGATGGTATCATACTGGAGATTCAGGATTTTTTGATGAAGAAGGGCACCTTATCTATTGGGATAGGGTTGAAGAGCTTATTGAGTTAAAAAATGGTGAAAAATATTCCCCACAATTTATTGAAATAAGATTACGATATAGTCCTTATATCAGGGACTGCATGGTCGTAGGTGGTAAAGACAGGGATCACATAGGCTGTTTAGTGAATATTGATTATGGGAATATGGGTAGATGGGCAGAGAATAATCGAATAAATTATACAACATTTGTTGATCTGTCTCAAAAATCTGAAGTGGCTGAGATGATAAGGAAGGATATTATAAGTGTAAACAAAGAGCTTCCTGAATTTGCTCGTATTAAAAGATTTGTTAATATTCATAAAGATTTTGACGCTGATGATGCAGAATTGACGCGGACAAGGAAACTTAAAAGGAATGTTGTAGAAAAGAGCTATAGTGAAATAATTGAGTGTTTGTATGATTCGAGCAAAGATTCTCTACTTTTAGAAGCCCCTGTTACATATAGGGATGGTAGAAAGGGAGTTGTTAAAACAGAGATAAATATTCATAGTGTTGAATAGATGGGAGGAAAATTAGAATGAGTACCTTGATTCAACTTTTAATCAGCGGTATTGCTATAGGCCTTATATATGCTCTTGCAGCCATAGGTGTTGTCATAGTCTATAAATCAACTAAAATTCTTAATCTTGCACCTGGTGGACTGTTAATAATATCAGCCTATATTGGTTGGACTTTTCTTGTAGGACTTAATCTACATGCTATACCAGCTATTATTTTATCAATTATTACAGTGGGTGCAGTAGGTTGGTTGCTTAATCGGTATGTTCTTCAGCCGTTGATAGGTCAACCAATTCTTGCCCCTACACTGTGCGGGACAATGATATGGTTTTTATTTCGTGGAGTAACTTTTCTTTTCTGGGGTGGGAATCCAAGGATGTTTCCTGAGTGGTTAGCAGGACGTCCGTCTTTAGTGCTTGCGGGCAATGTGCGTATACCAGAAATAATGCTCTGGTGTATTTTTGTATGTGCTCTAACAATAATTGCATTAATGATTTATTTTAAGTTCTCACGTTCTGGATTAGCTATGAGGGTTACAGCAGAAGATGTTATTGTAGCAGAAAATTTA
>JAXHTB010000051.1:0-14568 GCA_034190185.1 Spirochaetota bacterium
TGTATTGGCAGTAGCTTCTGCACTCAGGATAAATAGACTTGGATATCCAAGAGTAGATTTCGACAGGGTAACTATTACTACTCAATATCCAGGAGCATCCCCTGAGGATGTGGAGCTGAATGTTACCATCAATCTGGAAGAAGCGTTAGAAGAGGTAGATGGAATTGAAAAATATATCTCAAAATCTATTGAAAATGTATCCGTTATCGATGTTTATATTGAATCTGATATTGATGATAAGGATAAGGTTAAGTCTGATATCCGAAGGGCAGTAGACAGGGTTATAGATCTACCGGATGAAGTTAAGGATAAACCATATGTTTTTGAACATAAAATGGATAATTATGGAATCTATGAAATTGCATTAACAATGCCAAAGGGGAACGAAAAAAAGCTGCGATTTTATGCAAAAGAGTTAAAGAAAAAACTTATAGATCTTGATCCAGTCTCAAGGATAACAGAAAGGGGGATACGGGATAGAGAATTTAAAATATTATTAAATCGAGATAAAATGAGAAGAAACCACGTCTCATTTGATGAAGTTATAAACTCAATTAAACAGAATAAACTACGTCTTAGCGGAGGATTTGTTGAGTCCTATACAAACGAAAAGGGGATTGTTACATTTTCAGAGTTTTCAAATCCAAAGGATATTGAAAATATAATTGTGCGAACAAGCGAAATTGGAGCTTATAAAATTAGAATTGGCGATATAGGAAAGGTTGTTGATAGATTTGAAAAGCGTGAAATTATTGTACGATATAACGGTCAAGAAGGTATGTCACTATGGGTCACTAAGAAAAGCTCCGCTGACATAATCTCCACAGTAGAAGAGATTAAATCTTTAGTTAAAAAATATAAAGAAAACTTTGCAAATAATGGGCTAAATATTTTTTCAACCTATGATGATTCTATTGAAACAAAAAAACGGCTGTCAATAGTATACAATAATGCAATTGCAGGTTTTGTTCTGGTTATAATTATGCTATTCTTATTCCTAGACAGACAGATAGCCTTATGGACAGCTATAGGGATCCCTACCTCAATAGCAATAACCCTTATAATATTACCTCTTTTAGATATTACTATAAACAGTATTTCTTTATGCGGATTCGTCGTTGTGCTTGGGATGATTGTTGATGACGCAATTATTATATCAGAGAGCATATCAAGGGCTAGGGAGAACGGGATGTCTCCTGTTGAGGCGTCTCTCTATGGATTGAAGATTGTTGTGCAACCTGTTCTTGGAACAATAATCACAACTATAATCGCCTTTATCCCAATATACTTCGTTCCTGGTATGATTGGCGATTTTTCTATTGAGATACCTTCTATAGTAATTATTATGCTAATTGCTGGATTTTTTGAGGCGTCAATATTACTCCCAATTCATCTTGCCCATTCCAATCAGAAGATATTGCATAATTCCGGAATTCCAATTGGTCAAAGATTTTTGAACCATTTAGAAAAAGGGTATGTATCTTTATTAAATAAAGCTTTAAAATTCAGATATTTATCTTTAATATTTTTAATAATTTTTCTTGGGATAGGGGGGGGGATAAGTGTTGGATTTACTAACTTTAACATGTTTCCTGTGGATCAGGCCTATAAGATCTGGATATCAGGCAATAGTCCAAAAGTAAGCAATTTAGAGAATACTGCAAGAGAGACATTAAAACTGGAAGCTGTATTAGACTCTCTGCCTAAGGGAGTTCTTCAGTCTTACAGAACAGTGATTGGTAGGAAGTTTAATGATAATGTGCTTTCCTCAAATTCATTTTATATGAGTATAATTTTAACCCCTTCTACTACAAGGGAAATGAAGGCGCAAGATGTTAAGGCATTTATTCAACATGAAATGAAGAAAAGAAATATTAGAACTATATATAACCTGGATATCTTTATTGATGGCGGAGGCCCGCCTGTTGGCAGACCCCTTGAAATCAGAATAATAGGAAATGATAATCAGAAGAGAAAAAAAATAATTGATGAAATGATTGATTCTTTGCAGGAATATCATGTTACAGAAATTGAAAAGAATCTGCAGGAGGGGAAAGAAGAGATAAAGGTATTACCAAATCATGATGCAATCGCAATTGCAAAACTTAATGTTGGATCCATTGCATCAACGATTCGCACTGCAATTGACGGCGCTGTGGTTACAAACCATCATACACCAGAGGATAAGATTCCCTTCAGAGTCATGCTTGATGAAGACTCAAAAAATTTCTGGGATCCGCTTCATGGACTCTATGTTCGAAATCCCATGGGAAATCTTATCCCAATTAAGTCTCTTGTATTTGAGAAGAAGGATTTTTCCCCGCAGAATATTTTTCATTATAATGGTGACCGATCTAACATGATAACTGGAAATATTAAGCTTGAAAAGACAACACCTAAAGAGGTTTATGAAAAATTAAAAGATAAATATAAAAATTTTAGTAATTTATATCCAGGATTTAAAATGATAATTGGTGGAGAGGCAAAGGAGAGCACAAAAATATACTACCATATGATTGTATCTATTATTATTGCTGTAATAGCAATATATTTTATATTAGTAATTCAGTTCAACTCATTTATACAACCTGTTATGGTCATTATGGCAATACCTTTCGGCCTAATTGGACTGATGCTAGCCTTTACCTTGCATGGTATGGATATATCTATGCTGGCTATGGTTGGGATTCTGGGTTTTTCTGGAGTAGTGGTTAATGACTCGCTTATTATGGTAGAATTTATTAATCGCATAATAACAGGAAATAAAACTGTAGTAAGCAATTCGAAAAATGATCTGAATAATGCAGTTATACAGGGTGCAAAAGTACGACTTCGACCTGTTGTGCTGACTACTGTAACTACTATTGCAGGACTCCTTCCTACTGCCTATGGTATAATCGGAGGGTTGGATAACTTTATTTCGCCAATGGTAATGGCAATGACTTGGGGGCTTCTCATTGGCACTTCAGCCACGCTTTTAGCAATTCCAATATTTTATCTATTCATTTATCATTTACGTAATAGAATAGAGTAGGGTAGTAGTTATAATGATAGTGTGAGATTATTATATCACCTCTTCTACCTTTTTGTTATACTTAGTTTTTTTTATATTATAGCTCACTTCATCTGTCTCTTCCTGATCTTTTGAATCATTTATAAAATTAAAGCTTGACATAGCAATTGTGAGTATATCTTCAAATTTATAGAAGGTATTATATAAAGATCTACATTCTATTGTGTAGAAAGTTTGATTGTTCATTATTAACATAGTCCTTTGAAGCAGGTTTCTATTATTAAATCTATATTCAAAAACAAATACCTTGCCTTTAATATCATTTCGAATATTTATTTTATCTGTTTCGATTATCTTGTTAAATTTTGAATCTATTTTCCGCATATTCCAAATATTTTCATGAATGATTTCTTCAATTTTCTTTGTGGATGATTTGATAGCTATCACTTTTATTAATGTATGCTCATTCTTTTCTGCATACATTATATGTTTATATTCTAGATTTAATTCAGTTAGTTTCCATGAATTTGGAATTATTATTTGGTAGTTAAATTTATAATTTTTATATGAATGAAATCCAATTTCACTTGCCAATGGAATTGAGAAAAAAATGAGGATACAGACAACAGTTATTTTCATAAAATATCTTTTCATCATTATCTCCTTAATGTTACTGTATTATGATTATAATGTGTTAAAAATCCAAATATAGAATAAGCCTTCCTAAAAACCTGAACCAAGAGTATTATGAACCTTAATAATAGACTTTATCCTAACTTTTTCATCCAGACATCCCCACTCCATAAATCAAAACTTAATTTACGGGATTTAGTGCCTCCAACATCTTGTGTATTAATTAAAAAACCTGCTTTTTTTGTTCGTTCAAATGCTTTAATGACATTTTTTTGTCCAATATTTAGAATATTATTATCATTGATAATAACATTTGCTCCACCAAATATTTTTGTAACATATTCCTTAGGGATAGTATTACTCATTTTAATCTTATCTAACATCATCCATATTACATCATCACCATATCTGGAATTCAGTTTTGCTCTTCTTTTTTCTCTATAACCTGGCATTGCATAATGACAAATACCACCAATTTTTTTCTGAGGATGCCATATACATATACTTACACAAGATCCTAAAACTGTTGTAATCCGATAATTAGGACCTCCCCAGAAGAAGGCTCCAATTTCAAGATAGATTTCCTTAATATCATTTGGACTTATCATTATAAAAAGCTATTTAATATAGAGGTTCAATATGAACATTCAGTTATATTAGAATAAATACAAATCTATGGTTTTATATTGACTAAATATATGAATTTGAAATTAAATCTAAACATATCGCTGAAATACCAAGAACTCCAATTCCTGTATCAAGCATAAAGTTGATCCGTTCCAGGATCTCTCTATCTTTGACGTATACGGTTTCAACATTGATCCGAGTTTCAAGGCGGCCATTCCATAAAAACCTTAATAGATTTTGAATCTCTTTTATAGCGCTTAAGCTTAATGAAGAATTAAGAGAAGATAAATTTTCTTTATTATATCTTAAATGTTCTAATATAAACTGATCTGATTTTTTTTGTATTGTCATAGTTAGTATTATTAATTCTGATTATGGTTAACCTGAAATTGTTAAACTTCATTAAAAGATATATGAACCGATTAACATTTTCAAGTTTTTTTTGTTTGTTTGTCTGTAATAGGATCAAATATAGTATTATTGTATCAATTTCACTTCAGAAGAAAGAACTATAATATTTAGAAGAAAGAATTATAATATTTCTTATACTTCCGATAAGATATATTATGTCTCATTAGGAAAAATAAAAGTTAAGCATATTTTTTATATACAATTATTATATAGAAATAATTTAATTATTTATCCTAGGCAATTGAACTTGAAACTTGCTTCCCTTTCCTGGTTCGCTCTCTACATTTATTGAACCTAGGTGTGCATCAATAATCTCTTTGACAATAGGAAGTCCGAGTCCTGTACCAATAATTTGACGGGTTGTAGAATTTTTAACGCGGAAGAATCTTTGAAAAATATATAATTGATCAAGTTCACTGATTCCAATTCCATTATCGGAAACTGAAATTATGATATATTCATTATTTATCTCGCCGTCAATCTGTATTACACCATTGACGTTTGTATACTTTATCCCATTACTTATGAGGTTAGTAAATATCTCTCTTATCCCTTCTTTATCAGCATTGATTAGAGGCAGGTTATCAATTGAAGATATACTTATTGATATCTTCTTCTCATCAGCTTGAGGTTGTAGTAGATCAACAACATCGTCAATAACCTCTGAAATTTGGAGAGGCTGTTTTCTTTGAATTGCTAATCCGGATTCAATTTTAGAAATATTAAGAAGATCTGAAATCAGCTCAAGCAGTCCATCACCTCTTAATTTGGCTCTGTCTATCATTTGTCTCTGTTTTTCCTCTAACTCACCAACAGCACCATCAAGAATAGCCATTAACAACTGATTTATTGTTGCTACAGGGGCTTTTAATTCATGTGTAACCTTTGAGATAAAATCGGATTTCATTTTATCTATTGCCTTCTGTTCGCTGATATCCTTAATAATAGTAACAGCCCCAAGTACCTCACCGTCTTCCATAATTACTGGAGCTATATGAGCTATAATAGGAATTGAATCTACCCCTAATATTTCACCTGCAATAGTTGTATATTTATTTGAATCAAGGTTTAAAACTTCAGAGACCATATCTGAAAATTCTGTACATATAATAGATTCGTCCAATAACTTGCCAATAGAGTCTTTGTCTCTTATATTAAGGAGTTTGCTTGCAGCAGGATTATAGAGAGCTATTTTTTTCTCCTTATCGATAACAAGCACGCCATCAGGCATGCAATTCACAATAGTCTTTATCTTGCTTTTTTCTTGAGCAATAGCAAATAATCCTTTCTCCTGCTCCTTCCTTAAAAATTCAGTCTCTTTACGGAGAGCCATGTTCTCCAATGCCTTTCGAACTACTACTCTAAGCTGATCAGGTGTAAAAGGCTTAGGAATATAATCGTAAGCTCCCCTCTTCATTGCTTCGACAGCAGTCTCTACAGTTGCAAATCCAGTAATAACAATTATATATATATCAGAAGAAATCTTATTCACTTCATTGATTACTTCTAGTCCATTTAATCCTGGCATCATAAGGTCAAGTAATACTAAATCAAAATCCTTACTTTTGATACGCTCAATCCCCTTTAATCCATCTTCAACACTCTCTGCTTCCCATCCTTCTTTAGTAAGGATTTTTGTACATCCATCCCTGATCACTGCCTCATCATCTATGATTAATATCTTAGTATCTTTTATCATTGTATTATCTTTACAAAGAATTATTTTTACTTTTACTTGCTTATAACGAATTGGGAGATAATATAATATAGATAAATAAGCAGAAAATTTGAATTATGCTGTTTCCAAACAAAAGATTCAATTTAAATAGCAAGAATTTATGTAGGGGGCAAAGGCTTTTTGCACATGTTTCTATCCTCTTTTTTCTGCCCATTACCCTACATTAATCCTTGTTTACTTTTAAACAGGAACAGCTTTTTTATAAAAGAACGACTTTATATTATTTAATTACCTAAAAGATTATTAACTCTGTTAAGTATCTCTTTTGGTTCAGCCGGTTTATCTAAATAGTCTTCAGCTTCAGTCTCCATGCCCATTCTTGGGGTATATTTCGTCTCTGAGATATGTGATGCAACAGCAGTTAGAAGCAATATTGGTATACTCTTATATTCAGAATCTTTTTTCAATTCTGCACAAAGTGTATACCCATCCTTATTCGGCATCATAACATCAAGTACAATAACATCCGGTTTTTGTTCCTTGACTTTCTCAAAACCTTCATTGCCATCATAAGCAACTGTTACTTCATACCCTCCTTTTTCGAGAATCAATTTTGTAGCCTCAACAAAATCTGGATCGTCATCAACAAGTAATAAATTGTTTTTTTTTGACATATTAGTCCTCCTAAATATTAGAATTATGTTGGTAAATTAGACTTTGCATCCGCTTTGCTATACGACAAGCTCTAAGCTCTCTGCATAATCAGCCCTTTAGAGGGTTTTACATCTTTTGTGTAAGTATTATTTGAATCATTATAATTTATTTGTGCATTTGTAGTTGAAGCTGTATTCAATATATAGATAGCTAATTATTGTATAACAGGTCGCGGCAAAAGACCTGCTTTTTCCACAATTTCAGGGACTTTTTGCTCCCATTCTATAGCCATTACATGAATTCCGCTAACACCCTCTATCTTTTTCAGTTTCTCAATAGTTTCAATACACATCTGGATACCTTCATCAGCCTGTTTTTCCTTTTCAACACTTTTTAACCTTTCAATCATCTCATCTGGTACGTCCATTCCAGGTACCCTATTTTTCATATACTTTGCCATCCCAACAGACTTAAAAGGTGTAACTCCAGCTAGAATAAAAACCTTTTTATGTAATCCCTTTTCTCTAATTCCCTCCATCCATTTTTCAAATTTATCTAAATTATATATACACTGAGTCTGAATGAATTCTACTCCTGCAGAGATTTTTTTTGCAAGCCTTGGAACACGGACCTCAAAAGGATCTGCAAAAGGATTTGCTGCTGCCCCAATAAACATACAAGGGGCTCCATCCATTTCATCTCCGCCTAAAAATTTACCTTCATCTCTTAAATATCTCACTGTTTGAATAAGCTGTACTGAGTCAATGTCGTACACATTCTTTCCTGTTGAGTGGTCTCCGAAATGCTGGTGGTCGCCTGATAAGCATAATACATTGTTTATCCCGTGAGCAGCAGCTCCAAGGAGATCGCTCTGAATTGCTATTCTGTTCCTATCGCGTGTTACCATCTGTAGTATAGGTTCAAGTCCCATCTGTTTTAGAAAGATACATGCGGCAAGACTTGAAAGCCTTACAACTGATGTTTGGTTATCAGTTACATTTATTGCATCAACTGCATCCTTCAGCATTTCGCTCTTTTTCTTGATTATCTCCACATTTACACCCCTTGGGGGACCGCATTCTGAAGTGACAACAAATTCTCCCTTTTCAAGTAATTTCTGTAATCTACTATCAGTCTTCATAATTTCAGGTCCTCCCTGATTATTGACCTAGGCCCTCCATCTCGGCTGACAGACCAATCTTTTATAGGCATTACATCCTCAAATATATCTAACAGATTCAGTTCTTTTAATCTGTCATAAATTAGCTGCCAACCACAATCTATCTCTGAATCAATTTCGCATTTGCCATTGCTCGATCCTCCACATGGTCCGTTTAACAGGCTTTTAGAGCATCTTGTTATTGGGCATATCCCACCGGTTTTGTCTAGCACACAGCCCCCACAGGCCTGACATCTTTCTGTCCATACACCCTGCTCTTCTGTAACTCCTATGAAATTTGTATTTAATGCAGGATAAACCGGCATTTTTCTATACTTTTCTGCAAGAAACTGAACACCAGCTCCACATGCCATTGAGAGAACAGCATCATAGTCATCAATGTAACCCCTTAGTTCCTCAAGATACTCAGTGTCGCACTGTCTTTCAATGGTTTCCTCACGAATTTCTATATCATTTCCATCTTTCTTCCTTGCAAGTTGAATAGTTGATGAAAGAATCTCAACCTCTTTTTGCCCGCCAGCAGAGCATACTGTAACACATCCCTTGCACCCAACTATAAGTATCTTCTTTCTATCTGATATCATAGAGAGAATATCGTCTATAGGCTTTAGTTCACCAATAATCATTATTTACATCCCCCTTAAATAATCTATTGTCTCTTAATACTTTAAATTTTTACTACCTCTTGTAAATCAGCAGTTTTATTCTCATCTCTATCTATCTTTGCCTTCTTTCTTATTGGGCTTGGGCCAAGCTCCCTGATCTTTTTTGTCATCTCTTCAGCATATTCGACAAATTTTGGACCGTCACCAGCGCCAAGATTACGCATCTCAACCCTGTCACTTTCAATGCCTATTTCCTCTAATATCTTTTTAACCCTTTCTACTCTCTTTCTTGCCCTAAGATTTCCAGTTTGGAAATTGCAGTTTCCCTCCTCGCATCCAACAACATAGACACCATCGACCCCTGACTGAAAGGCTTTTAACATCTGAATTATGTCAACCTTACCGGTGCAGGGTACCCTTATTATCCTGATATTAGTCGAATACTGCGCTCTCATCGAACCTGCCAGGTCCGCAGCGGAATATCCTCAATAGCTACAGCAAAAAGCTATAATAACTGGTTCAAACTGCTTCATATAATACCTCTTCTACTTCTTTGATTTCTAATGTTGATACCTCGCATTTTGAAACTATTTGTTCATCTCTGTAATGCTGTAACTCAATAGCCTTACCTGGACAATCACTTGCGCATGATCCGCATCCGCGACATAACGCCGGATTTATCTCGGCAAAACCATCAATGTTGATAAAAGGCACTTTATTTGAACAAACACGCACACAGGTAAGACAAGCAGCACAAAGCTCTGGTATGACCCTAGCTACAACCCCATCAGCCTGTATTCTATCTTTAGAAAGCACAATAGCAGCCCTTGCAGCAGCAGCGGCGGATTGAGATATAGTTTCATCAATTAGTTTTGGTGTATGAGCCATACCGCACATATATATGCCGTCATTTGCAAAATCGACAGGACGAAGTTTCATATGCGCTTCAAGATAGAAATTATCGCGTGTCCGATCGATCTTAAGCATTGTCGCAAGCTCTTCGTTTTCGCGAGGAATAATTGCGCTGCTCAGGATAAGTAGTTCTGGACCGAGCTGTACTCTAAATTTTAATACAGGATCGTATACTATCACTGACAGATTACCTTGCTCGAGTGTAACTTCTGGTTTTTCTTCAAGTTCATATCTAATAAATATTACTCCCTCTTCTCTTGCCTTTGTATAGTACTCTTCCAAAAGTCCGTATGTTCTTATATCTCTGTATAATATATACACATTTGAGTTGGGATTAATCTCCTTTATTCTAAGAGCGTTTTTAACTGCCATAGAACAGCATACCCTGCTGCAATAAGGCCTTTCTTCATCCCTTGAACCAACGCATTGAATCATCACAAAATCGTTCATTCCCCTGATAGATGCTTCATCCTGTATAATCTTTTTCTCAAATTCCAACTGTGTCAGCACCCTTTCATCTTCGCCATATAAGTATTCCTTTGGCCTGGATTCCTCAGCTCCAGTTGCGACAACAGTAATGCCATGCTCAATCTTCATAGTACGCATTGTTGGTCCCACCAAAAGACTGGTGGTAAAGTTACCCTTATACCCTTCATAATTATCAATTACAGCATTTTTAACTATTGTTATATTTGGATCATTCTCGATCTTCTCAATGAGTTCCTTAAGATATTTTTGAATATCATCACCATGAATAGTATGATATATATTTTTAAGATTGCCGCCAAGCTCCTCCTCTTTCTCAATCAGGGTAACCTTAAATCCCTGCTCCGATAGTTTCAGAGCAGAACAGATTCCTGCAAGCCCGCCGCCTATGACCAAACCCTTATTGATAACATCTAGGAACTGCTCCTGCAATGGTTGAAGCAAAGCTGCATTTGCTACAGCCATTCTTACAAGATCCTTTGCCTTTGCTGTGGCCTTCTCCTTCTCTTGCTGATGAACCCAGGAACATTGGTCCCTTATATTTGCCATCTCAAACAGGTATCTGTTTAATCCTGCTTCCCTAATTGTAGATTGAAAAAGTGGTTCATGTGTTCTTGGAGAGCATGAGGCAACAACAACCCTGTTCAGATTATTATCAGTTATAGCATCCCTTATTTTCTGCTGCGTATCTTGTGAACATGTATATAGATTTTCATCAACAAAAACAACACCAGGTAGTGATAATGCATATTCTTTAACAGACGGAACATTTACAACGCCTCCGATATTTATTCCGCAGTGACAGACAAAAACACCTATACGAACATCTTCATCTGATACATCCTTTTCAGTTGGATACTCTATCTCCTCTATTAGATCTCCCCTGGCTGTTGCAAGGACTCCGCCTGCATAGGCTGCTGCACCGCTTGATTGCGCAACAGTCTCAGGAATATCCTTAGGGGATTGAAATACTCCACAAACATAGATGCCTTCACGCGATGTCTGTAAGGGCTCAAATGTTTCAGTACTGCAGAAACCGTGCTTATCCATTTCAATTCCGAG
The DNA here is from genome assembly GCA_034190185.1 of Spirochaetota bacterium. Classification (GTDB taxonomy): domain Bacteria; phylum Spirochaetota; class UBA4802; order UBA4802; family JAFGDQ01; genus JAXHTB01. Next base: position 11,262 of record JAXHTB010000051.1, read on the forward strand.
TCTATTACTAAGATCAATAGCTCCCTTTGAGGGTTCCATCCCTACTGATAGCACAACGAGATTAAATTCTTCTTCAATACTCATTCCATCTTCATTTATATATCTTATGATAATATTTCCATTGTCAGGATTTTCTTCCAGGTTTGATACCATGCTGCGAACAAATTTTACACCATGCTCATTCTTTGCCCTTTCATAATAGTAATCAAATTCCTTTCCAAAGGCACGGATATCGATATAAAATATAGTAGGTTCAATTCTGTTGTCATGCTCCCTTGCAATAATTGCCTCCTTAATTGCATACATACAGCAAACAGATGAACAATAATCGTTTCCACAGGATGTATCACGTGATCCAATGCATTGGATCCATGCTATCTTTTCCGGATGAGTTTTATCAGAGGGCCGCATCACCTCGCCCTCAAAGGGCCCGGAAGCGGATAATACTCTCTCAAACTGCAGACTGGTAACAACATTCGGAAATTCCCCGTAGCCATATCGACCCTTGATAGCAGGATCAAAGGGATCGAACCCCGGAATCAAGATTACAGAACCTACAGAAATATTTCGTATTCGTGCAATATCATTATGTATCAAAGCATCAGCCTGACATGCTTCAACACACTGCATACACTCACAGCACAAACCGCATTCAAGACAGCGGCTTGCCTCTGCTATTGCCATTTCTTCTGTAAATGTATGTTCAACCTCTATATAATTACCAATACGGTCTACAGTGGGTGTTCTAGCAGCAATATGTCTTGGCATTACAACATAAGGTCTATCTTCAGGTAATACTGCAGCCTGTTTTTCTTCCTCTTCACGTCCATCTGAAATATCTCTACCAGAAAGAAATCGTATTATACTCTCAGAAGCCCTGTGACCCTGTTCAATGGCTTCGACAACTGATTTTGGGCCGTAAACAACATCACCTCCAGCAAATACACCTTCAATATTAGTTGCAAGTGTAACAGCATCTGCCTTAATCCCACCACCTTCCCTTTCAATATTACTTTCATCACCTATCCAATCGAGATCTGCTGCCTGTCCAATGGCAATTAATATAGTATCCGCTTCGATTTCAGATATGGAACCTTTATCAAATTCTGGATTGAATTTACCATTCTCATCAAAAACCGATGTACATTTTACTAATCTAATACCAATTACCTTGCCATCTTTTCCGAGTATCTCATCAGGTCCCCAGGATGGATTTAATCTTATTCCTTCGTCAAGGGCATCTTGGATCTCCCATTCATGAGCAGGCATCTCCTCACGGCATTCAAGAGAGACTATATCCACCTTTTCAGCTCCCTGACGTATTGCGGTCATTGCGACATCAATAGCAACATTGCCGCCTCCTATCACTATCGTTTTTTTCCCTATTTTGGTATCATTTCCTAGATTAACATCTTTTAGGAAATCCAAACCCAATTTAACGCCATCTAAATCCGATCCTTTAAAAGGCGCATTTCGTGATAATGGCAAACCAACGCCAATGTAGATCGACTTAAAACCGTCATCCTGTATAGACCTTATTGTGAAATCTTTTCCAAGTTTTACACCGGTTTTTACTTCAATACCAAGATCAGTTATATTCTTAATATCCCAATCCAGGTACTCTTTTGGCAATCTGTAATCAGGAATACCAAAGCGCATAGCTCCGCCAAGCTTATCTTCCGCTTCAAATATAGTAACAGGATATCCATCTAATATAAGATCACGGGCGCATGTCAAACCTGATGGTCCTCCTCCGACAACAGCTACTTTCTGTTTTTCAGGATCAATTTCAATTTTTTCAATAGCTATTTCTGACTCCATTCGCAAGCTGCGCACCTTATCAGATACAAAGCGCTTGATATTATTTATGGCTACAGGCTCGTCTATCTCGCCTCTATTACATTTGCTCTCACAGGGATGATGACAAACACGGCCACAAATAGATGGGAAGGGATTCCTCTCTGTTATAACATTATAGGACTCCTCAAATTTACCCTTGGAAGCTAGGGCAACATAGCCCTGAATATTTACATTTGTGGGGCATGTTAATACACAGGGGGCGCGATCGTTTTTATTTATTGCAAAGGCATTTGGAATTGCCTGTGGATACCTCTTATACACTGCATTTCTAGTATCCAGAAATACATTGAATTCATTTGGAAGATCAATTGGGCAATTTATTGCACACTCCCCGCAACCAGTACATTTTTCAAGGTCAATATACCGCGGTTTCTCTAATACAGTAACTTCGAAATTACCAAGTTCACCTTCAATCTTTTCCACGCTGGCATTTGTGATAATCTCAATATTTCTATCTTTGCCTACCTCAACAAGTTTTGGTGAAATAATGCACATTGAGCAGTCATTTGTTGGGAATGTCTTGTCAAGTTGAGACATCCTTCCGCCGATCGATGTCGTTTCTTCAACAAGATAAACCTTAAATCCGGTATTTGCCAGATCAAGCGATGCTTGTATTCCGCCAATGCCTCCGCCGACAACCATAACAGCACCAACTCGATCAACTGCTTTTTCTATGCCTTCGCTCATATTATATACTCCGAGGTATTTAGTCTGATATTATATCTTCAATTATCTTGTGATATAAAATAATTATAATGATTTCAAATCCCCTGCCCTGCCCGTGTTATTTTTTCCGCTATAGAATTTTTTCTTGCATGTATTAACATATAATTCAACTTATCAATTTATATTATAAATATTTGTAAGTTCAGACTGATTTCAGAAGCAATGTATGGAAAGAAATCAACCAATTCAATCAAAACTCGATTGTTAAAATTATCTTTCCTTTGCGTTCTTTGCATCTTTGCGGTAAATATTTTCTTTTTACACAGAAGCTGAACTATTACGAATAAACTAATAATTTTTATAATCAGTTTGAGTTTACAAATATTCTTCAACACCGCTAATATCGAGCTCGTTGACATCTATCTGAAGTGCATCTGCATCTATTCCCATTGAAAGCCCAAGAAGCTGAGTATAAAGGATTGAACCCATATTGCCGTTTGCCCCTCTCTCTGAAATCAACCTCATCTGAGCATTATCAAATTGAAGGTGACAATAGGGACAAGATACACAAAAAAAATCTGCTCCTGCTTCTTTGCTATTTACTATTTTCTTCTCCATAATATCCATTGAAAGTTCATCATTTACGCCAAGTAGAGGCGCCCCACAGCATTCAAGTCTGTTCGACCAGCAAACACTTTCAGCTCCTGTTGCCTCAACAAGCTCATCAAAGAGTTTTGGATTTTCAGGGTCGTCAAATTTAACAATATCGCTTGGACGCAAA
>JAXHTB010000510.1:0-2324 GCA_034190185.1 Spirochaetota bacterium
CTGTAAGTCGTTCAGCAATACAACAAAATGTGCTAAATAATATTGATAATGCTCTAAAAGGATTAAGGGCAGGACCATACAGGGTTAGAGGTAAGATTGAGGGTTATAAATTATTTAGAGTTAAGCCAAGTAATATTATGTATAAATTTGGTGCGCGAAGTGGGGATATCGTGAAAAGAATAAATGGTCATCCTATTGATAGCACAGAAAAACTCATTGGGATGTGGAAATCACTTAATTCTGAGTCGCATTTTACTGCAGACATTCAGAGAAAGGATAAAATAATTCAGTATTATTTTACCATAAAAGAATAAAAGTAGGAATAAATAGAGGATAAAAATATTGGAGACGAGGGATGAAAAATATAAGCGATATCAAGTTAAAATATGTTAAAGGTAAATAGTAACGACACAATAAGGATTCATTATAATCTCACATTAGATGACGACTCGGTTATTGAAAACAGCTTTGGGGGCGATCCTTTGGAATTTACAATAGGCGATAATCAGTTAATTCCAGGCCTTGAGAAATCTGTTATAGGGATGTGTAAAAACGAATCCAAAACATTTAAAATACCTATGGATGAAGCACATGGACCATACTTAGATGAGAAGATTGTAGTTGTGGCGCGGGATGAATTATCTAAGGATATCATACTGGCGTAGGGACAAAGTTTGTTTATAAAACATTCAGATGGCTGCGTAAGTTGCGTAAGTATTGTTAAGGTAATCGGTTTATCCAGATATAGTGTCACAATAGATTTCAACCATCCTCTAGCTGGGAAGGACCTGATTTTTGATATCATGCTAAAGGATATCTTATAGTGAAGAGTAGATGACCACTTGATGACAAGAGTTCATCGCTTTTTGCTGACCTAACAAAGACGGTTCTACCTAATAGGAGACTTGAAATGAATAAAAAGACTAAAGAAACTGAAAGGATAGAGAAGAAAAAAGTAGTTAGAAAACAGCTCTTTAGAGTACTTAATGATGAGATACTTTCCCCAAGCCTGGTCTCAGCCATAGCTGGTGATAAGGAATTTTGCAGTAGGGAAAGAAATAAATTCAGTAAACTATTGTCACATCGAGGGGATGATCTATATGTGGACTTACTATTCTCATTAACTCATCAATACTATCCCGTTGAAACTGCAAAGCATTTATGGAATAAAATTCTTGCTCATAAGCACGAACTCTCAATTATCCTTGGGAGGAATGTTGGGATCAATGTAGCAGCGCTTGACTATCTTTCCAATATTAGCAATCAAATAGAGAATCCTGCTATAATTACTAAATCGAAAATGACTAACATTGCTGATGTTGCCTTGAAAGACGGACTCTCAGGTCTCTATGATTCCTCAACTTTCAGGGAGAAGTTGAATATTGAGATTAAAAGGTATAATAGGTATGGGGATACAGTCTCACTGATAATGATAGATATAGATGACTTTAAGAAATATAATGACAGTTATGGACATCAGAATGGTGACAGAGTCATTTCTATTATAGGTGGAATAATTAACAAATTAAGCCGGGAGCTTGACATATGTGCTCGTTATGGCGGTGAAGAATTTACAATAATCCTTCCTCAAACTGATATTAAAGAAGCTTCAATTATAGCAAATAGAATAAGCTCAACAATAGCAGAAAAGTTCTCTTCAAATTCAAGACTTACTGTTAGTATTGGTGTCGCATCCTGTCCAAATGACGCAAAGACAACCAATGGACTTGTTTTGAAAGCAGATAAGGCTTTATATAGATCAAAAAAAAATGGGAAGAATCAGGTTACAACTTGCTAGTATAGCCTATTGGGGAATATAATCGTGGCATGAAAAAAACAATCTGCTAATCGGGTACAACCACCTGGTATTAACAATCGACGGGACAAACTGGAAATATGAAAAATCGACATAAACATTTTGATGTTAGGGATTGTGCATATAAAGGGATAGCATTTACAATAATATGAAAGTTATTACCCAAAAGGTGTAATTCTAATACAAAAGAGAGAAAAAAGTTAATAGAAAGATTGAAAGCGTCAAACTAACCCCATCTTGACCTGAGATGAATCATGTGATATAAGCCTTCTATAAAAGGAGGCTTGCATGAAAAACCAAGAGATTGATAAAGAAGCACAATGGCAAGACCACATTAAGCAATGGAGTACAAGCGGCATAAGTCAGGCAGAGTATTGCAGAGAGCACAACCTGTCATCAAGACAATTTAGATACTATAAGGAAAAAATTGAGCAAACAGAAAGTAGCCTTGTTGAATTGAAGAAGGTTAAGTACAGGCCAAGCGTTTTTATAGAACTTATAACACCGG
>JAXHTB010000511.1:0-2300 GCA_034190185.1 Spirochaetota bacterium
AAAACTCGATCAGAAACTTGAAGGATTTCGCGACTTTATAAGCGCATGGCTTTTTATAAATGATAATATCATCTTTTTGGTCGATCCAGGACCTCTTTATTCAATTGAAAAACTTATACAAGAACTCAACAACTTAAAAATAGATAGACTTGATTACATTCTATTAACACATATTCATATTGATCACGCTGGAGGAACCGGAAAATTGATCAAATCCTTTCCGGACGCAAAGGTTATCTGCCACTCAAAGGGAATAAAACATTTGATCGATCCGGAAAAATTATGGCAAGGAAGTCTATCAGTACTTGGTGAAATAGCAGAAGCATATGGAAAGATCGTACCAGTGCCAGAGGATAATATCATCTTTGAGGAAACTCTTCAAAAAGGCGAAGATGTTATTGATGTAATTGAGACCCCTGGACATGCTGTTCATCATTTGAGCTTTCTTTTTAATCAATATCTTTTTGCCGGTGAAGTAGCAGGAGTACATCATCCAATTCAGAATAAAATATATTTACGTCCAGCTGCACCTCCTCCTTTTAGGCTCGAAATATCATTGTCCTCCCTTGATAAGGTTATTGCAAAGAATCCGGATACAATATGCTTTGGCCATTTCGGCTTAAAACAAAATGCCTCTGAAATTCTTGATAAGGCAAGAATACAACTACCTATGTGGGTTGAGATAATAAAGAATCTGCTGAGAGAAGATACAAATATCCCCAATGAAAAGATCATCGAAAAGTTAATTGAAAAAGATGAAATTTTATCAAACTACAAATATCTGGAAAATGATATTAGAAAAAGGGAAGAATATTTCATAAATAACAGCATAAAAGGAATGAAGGAATATATTAAGGAATTTCTTTAAATAAATATAGGCAGATTATACAAGGATTTATTTCCTTGTATTAACATGGTTTTTGAAATAATAATAAAAATTTACTGCAAATTAACTTTAAGACTTTTGAATATCCCTAGTAATTATAAAAAGTATATCATTTTTTATATTTTGTTGGATCCAGAACAGAAGCCTCAATAAAACCCTTTATTCTGATCTGACAACTATCACATTCACCACAGGATAGACCATTTGGACTAGGATCGTAACAACTGTGAGTAATTGAATAATCTACACCCAAGTTAATGCCCATTCTAATAATCTCCCACTTCTTTAAGTCTATAAGGGGAACATGTATGCTGAATCTCTCACCTGCAGTGCCAGACTTAGTGCCAATATTCGCCATATTCTCAAAAGCTTTAATAAATTCGGGTCTACAATCAGGATATCCACTATAATCTAGCTGGTTAACACCAATAAAAATATCCCTGGCATCAATAGACTCAGCATAAGCAAGGGCATATGATAAAAAGAGAATATTTCTACCAGGCACGTATGTTGAAGGTATCTCATCAGAGAAAGATATATCACGATTTTTAGGAATATCCTCATTTGATTCTACTGAAAGGGAAGAGGAAGAGAATATCTTAGTTGGAACTTCAATTATTATATGATCTTTTATTTTAAATGACCTGACTAACTGTTTTGCAAAATTGATCTCAATTGTATGCTTTTGTCCATAAACGAATGTGATCGCAAAGAGTCTGAATCCTTCATTTATCGCTATTGCTGCAGTTGTTGCAGAATCTATTCCGCCGCTTAAAAGAATTACAGCTTTTTTACTATACACATTCCTATTTCCTTTTCATATTTCATTTATTTATCATTATCATGTTTTACAGAGATTCACATATTAAAAATAAAACCCCTGCTGTAATCAACAACAAGGGCATTCATAATAAAATAATAAAGAGAATTATTTTATTCTACAACTATTAAAACATCACCGCTACCTACTGCATCGCCTTTATTACATTTAATCTCTTTAATAGTACCATCGTCAGTAGCGACAATTGGCATCTCCATTTTCATAGCTTCCAGCATCAATACTTCATCATCAACCTTTACAGAATCACCAACTTTTACAACAATATCGATTACTTTCCCTGCCATTGGAGCAGTTATTTCACTCACTGTACACCTCCAAAAAAAATTATTCTAGTATGATGGCAGAATACATCCGTGCCCGATCCTGCCTTTTTTTCAATTATCCAGAATATTCCAGATTTATATTTAGATTACCAAACTATTATGAAACAATTTTGATGTCAAGAAAAAACAACCAAAAATATATCTTAAAAAGCAACAAATCCATAACAATAAATATATTTTTTCGATAATAACTTGACATTTCCCATAAACAATTTTTCGATGATGAAATCATTTACTGATTTAAGATGTA
>JAXHTB010000512.1:0-2286 GCA_034190185.1 Spirochaetota bacterium
ATTTGCTGGTATAATTTGTCAGAAATTGAGGTTTTTTTATTGACTTCAGCTATTGATCTTCCACTATGATTGTATTCAAGCATTTTTAGATATTTTGAATTTTTCATGTTTTTTTCTGTCCTCTTGAACTTCTTTTTTTAAACTCATTTATTTGCAATATATTTTTTAGATAAAAATATTTGACATTATAAGGTCAAGTAACTAATAAAATAATATCCGATGAAACGGAGCCTGGCTCTGCTGGGGACCAACCTGCCAATCATTTCGCTGGTATCTGTGAGGGCTCTAACTCTCAAGTGTATATGAGAGGTAGTACTAATCTATTAATAACGCTCCAGTACTTCGGCTGTGGCTGAAGCAATATGGAACTAGCCTGTCCTGAAAGTAATTATTTGTAAAGGGTAACTCCAGAATATAAGAGGTTTGTGAATGAATTGTTTAAAAAGAAGATCATACAGATACTGTTCGACTGTTATTTTTAGCCTTTTATTCATCGGGAATTTTGTAACTGCGAAAGAGAAGGCTACATTCCGTCGCCATAGATGGATAGGTAATGATAATTTTAAAAAACTACATCCTTTTACAGGCACCAATAACAAAATCGGATTTAATGACGAGAGGGGAAACGTGGTTATTCACCCCTTTTTTGACAAGGTGGGCTCATTGATTCAAAGTAAAAAAGGAAAAGAATTTTATCAATATATTCTATTTTATTCAAGAAAAAGATTTCCGATCAATATTACTTATGAACCATGGTATCCTTCTTCCGATGAACGATACTTTATAATGGGATCCAATTATCGTGGTAACAATTATCGTGATAACGTTGTTTTTACTGTCATGATCGACGAAAAATGGTACATTATGTTAATTTGGAAGGGAAGAGTTATGAGTGAGATGAGTATTATTGGGCACTTCCCGGAAGGACTCATCCCTATTTGCACTGGAGATTATAAATATGGCTATATCGATCCCTATGACGAATGGGTGATTCCCCCGGTATATCAGATGGCCCAGCAGTTTTCTGAAGGGTTAGCCCTAGTCATGCTTGATGAAGAAGGAAATCATTCGGATACAAAACATTTCTTTGGTTATATAAACACAAAAGGGGAGATGGTGATCCCACTGCGTGATTACGAAACCGCCCTCCCATTCAGGGAGGGGAGGGCCTGTGTCGGGATGAGACTTCCGGAACCGTTGAAAAGAGGTGGTAGTCGCTATTTTTTCGGTTATATAGATAAAAAAGGCAAAGTAGTGATAGATCCTCGGTATGAAAGGGCTGAAAATTTTCACCGAGGCATTGCCCGGGTATTGTATCAGGAATATACTTTGTACAACTGCCTTATGCCCGTCAACAATTGTTTAGGATTTATAGGAATTTTATTGTCGGGCCGGATCGGCGGCTCCGCGGTGTTTCAAGTGGACACGCCGGACAAATTCGGTATAATAAACAGATCTGGCCGGCTCATATACAGCACAGAAGTCGGATGGGGCCCCGTTGATAATTATATCAAGAAACATTATCAGGGCTGGTTTGGCCCAAATGGCAAAGAGTAATCCCGCTGTGAATGGCAGCCGTTTTTACCCCCGAGGGTGGGGGCCTCGAAAACTGTAAACATCTTAAAGGCAGAGTCATCTGTATTTACCCTGTATAGGTTATATAATTGCGCCCCATATTCTCCATTATCTACTATCTACCGCCAATAATAACTGAATTAAAGTCCACTGAAATCAGGCGCCAGGTGTCGGGTGTCAGAAATGTATTCTCAGCATCTGGTAAATTCATATCGATTTATTTTATCTCCGTGTTCTGGTGTCATTGTGTGATCATTTAACAGCCCACTTTCCTAATCTACTCATTATCTATCAGGGCTATCTATGGCAACCTAAAGGAAACTCGTCAGAGTTTATATACTCAACTCCCTTATCATCAATTCTGTAGTCGTCTTCGTATTTTATCTCTTTTAATGATAAATTCTCGAACCTGGTATCCTCTAAATATACTGTATCACTTAATGTGCTATTTTCTATTTGAAGATTCTTTAAGCTTGATCTAAAATAGATCAGCACCGCTTCAACTATTAAAAGTCAAATATTGAATTTTTCAACAGAATCAACGCCGCTAATCAGCCGCGCAGCTCTTTGCGTCGGCTGTATCAGCATGGTTGGGTAATAGGCAATTACCTAAAAGCGTTAAAGGATATTCACACCACGGTCACGCAGGTACTCTTTCAATTCGCCAATTCCAATGGTTCCGAAATGAAAAACGGACGCGGCTAGTAAGAT
>JAXHTB010000513.1:0-2285 GCA_034190185.1 Spirochaetota bacterium
GTATATTTTTATGCTGCTATTTTTTTTTCATACTATATTTTTCATGCACTATTAAGAATACCAGTTGTCAACTGGTTTTTTACTCATACAACATTCACTCACTTCAGTTACTGGGGCCGTTACAAAGAACCAGAAACAGACCTCAGTCAAATACCAACTCATAATAATTCAGAGGACAATGTTTAAATCGAAAATATATTCACCTTTTACTGAAGAAATTCAGCAAGACCCAGTATCTTCTTACTATTAGCAGAGATTTGCTCGCTTCCTGATGCATTGGACTGAGTCAACTCATTGATGATAGTAATCGACTGTACTATCTGATACAACGATCTTCTGCTCACTGGCAGCACCTTTAACTCTATCTGACATTTCCATTACATGGTTTGTCACTTTATTTACAGAATTATTTACTTCCCTAATGATATTTGGGATAGATTATCAATTCTTGTTGATTTCTTTTAGGAGTAGTCTATTGTTGCTTCTATCAAATAACAATATATAAACTGATCTATTGAAGGAGGTCTATTATGGCTGAAGAATTTGAGCAGGTGAGTGTAGATTTGACTAATGATAAAGTTCAATTCACTGGCATCTCACAATCTAATCCTGACAACCCAATTATCTTCGATTTTTTCCCTCCCATTGGTGATGGACAAGGTTTTAATGGTCTTGAACTATTGCTGATGAGTTTTGCAGGATGCAGTGGCACAACTATTGTATGTTTGCTGAGGGATATGGGCAAGAATGTATCTGGCTTGAAAGTAAATGCAAAGGGTATAAGGCGAAACCAGATCCCAATCAAATTTGAAAAGATACTTCTCGAATTTATTTTAACTTCCGATGATGCTCAGGACAAGGACATTCAAAAAGCAATTCAACTGGCTGAAGAATCTGTATGCCCTGTGTGGCAAGTGATGAAGAACAATGTTGATGTAACAACAGAATACAGGCTTACCGCTTCACATGAGAGGTAAGCAGAGTACAGAATTATGACTTAATCAAAGTGAGCATTGACTGTGAAAAGAAATTCTTAATTGGCTGTGGGTTATGGCAAATTCTACAACGGCATATTTCATGATCCAAAAACCTGATTAAATATTGACATAGCTTTTTTAAATTATTCAGTAAGTAAATCCTATCAATTAAATTAATAGGGAGGCTCATGTATTGAAAGTATTGGCCCTTAATTCAAGTGCATGATCAGAGGGTGAGAGCAAAACTGAGTTGATGCTTAATCACCTGGTTAATGGAATGCAAGACGCTGGAGCTAACGTTGATGTGGTCAACCTGCGGGAAAAGAAAATAAAAAACTGTGTGGGATGCTACACATGTATGACTAAAACCCCTGGAAAATGTGTGCTCAAGGATGATATGACAGGGGATATCTTCCCAGAATGGCTGGAATCCGATCTGATTATATATGCCACACCGCTATTCCATCATACTGTCAATGCAATCATGAAGACCTTTATAGAGAGAACTTTCCCCGTTTACGAACCCTTTATTCTGGAAAGGAAGGGACGCTGGGTTCATCCCTTCCGAAGGAAGCTCTCTGTTGCTGTGCAGTCATTTAAGGGAGATAGATATTCCATGCGAATACCCTGCCAAATGACATTGCCACAGGCGCGATGTGCGACATCTAATGTAAAAAAAGCTATTCACAAGAATTATAGGTTTGTCTCTACTATTGCAACTGAATATCCAGTTCTTTGCTTATCGATAGAGATAATTTTAGAAAAGAATCTCTCGTAGCACTGATCCAATCTGATAATACCATTTTATTTTGAGTCACAGGTTCATGAATCTCAATGGTGTCATCTGACGGTATCATCCCAAGAAGCCTGGATAATTCTGCAATCTCTGTTATGATTTTTGTTTTTTCATCTTTAAATTTCTCCTGTGGATGGTTCATTCCACTTTTGCCTCCTTTTTTTTATAAATAGCCCACAGTTTTTTCTTCAATTCACCAGCACAAAGAGTGTGATTAACTGCCGTTATAGAGCCCAGCGAATTACGGCCAGTTGAGGCAATGTAAGCCGGACTCATCCCTGCAATACTGTGTTTGAAGTAGTTCCTGGAGCTTACAAAGAAATCATTTCGCACCTTTTCTATATGAAATGCTTCTCTATAATCAAGTATAACTTTGTCTTTACGCTTAAACTTATATTATTGAACCTGTAGCTCATAGGAATTGATCTATTTTCCCCAAAATTATTTTTTTGCCGCGACCCTCTTGAACGTCTCGTTTTCCTCAATGTTTTTTATTGGTTCTTCAAAACCTG
>JAXHTB010000514.1:0-2279 GCA_034190185.1 Spirochaetota bacterium
AATAAATTTAAGTCAATGAATTTTTCAATTATATATTCAAATTTTTGGTAACATCAAGAAAAATATGATTAAGTAATATTAGTATAAAATATATAAATAAATTAAGAAGAAGAAAAATTTTTTTAGAAAAACAGATAGTATGTATAAGGAATTCAACTTCATTATAACTTGGCAAATACTATGCAAGTAAAAATTAAGTTAAATATAAACTTGACAATATTATTAGTTATAATTTATTATTTTTTTGAAATTATCACTAAAATACTTGGTTATAAAATATCAAGGGAAATGATGAATATATGATCTTTTCTGAAAATCTAAAAAAAAATAATATAATAGTTAATGCTAAATCGGATAATCGGTGGAGTTTAATTGAAGAGATGCTTAACACCGCAATTAAGAGTAAAGATGTTAAGGAAAAAGATCGTGACATTATTAAAAATGCCCTTATTGAAAGAGAAAAATCTATGACCACTGGCATTGGGAAAGGAATTGCTATCCCTCATTGTGCCACTTCAAAGATTGATGATGCAATTATTGTTCTGGCTCTATGCCATCAAGGTATTGATTTTAATTCAATAGATAATCAACCTGTCAATATTGCAATCCTTCTTCTTATCCCAAATAATAAGTTAAAACAACATATCAAGACCCTAGCAAACATTGCAAGAGTAATAAGTGATAAGCGATTAAGAGAAACGCTTCTGAACCTAAAAAATCAGGAGTCAATATTTAAGGCTATATGTGAATATGAAAAAAATTTATAAGAAATCTTAATAATGGAAAATCTATCTAGACTGGCAAGTGCTAACATACTCGAAGAGGATGATAGTGAGAAATCACTAAGGCCGAAATCGCTCAATGAATTTATTGGCCAAAGCAAGATGATAGAAAACCTAAAAGTCTTTATCAAATCTACAATATTAAGGAAAGAGACTTTAGACCATATCCTCCTTGCCGGCCCCCCAGGATTAGGGAAAACGACCCTTGCATTTATCATTTCAAATGAACTTGGTGTTAATCTCCGAGCTACTTCGGCACCTATAATTGATAAAGCAGGTGATCTTGCCTCTATTTTAACTGCATTGGAGAACAATGACATCCTCTTTATTGATGAAATACATAGGCTGTCTCCTGCAATTGAGGAAATACTATACCCGGCAATGGAAGATAATACAATAGATATAATTATTGGGCAGGGAATGGCAGCAAAAACAATAAAAATAGATATAGCTCCATTTACACTTATTGGGGCAACCACAAGAACAGGACTTCTTACATCTGCCTTAAGGGACAGATTTGGAATACCATTACGGCTAAATTATTATGAGATTGAAGATTTAAAACAGATAGTTACCCGTTCTGCTTCAATTATAGGAAATGAAATAACTGAGGATTCTGCAATTGAGATAGCACAGAGGTCAAGAGGAACCCCCAGAATTGTAAACAGGCTATTGAAAAGGGTAAAGGACTTCTCGGTTGTAGAAGGAAAGGATGTAATAGACATTGAAATCACTAAATATGCTTTAGAAAGATTAGATATAGATCCTATCGGTCTTGATGAGATGGACAGGAAAATACTATCCACAATAATTAAAAAATATGATGGCGGTCCTGTAGGAATTAAGACTATTGCCATTTCAATTGGAGAAGAGATCGATACAATTGAGGATTTTTATGAACCCTTTCTTGTTCAAAACGGTTTAATAAATCGTACTCTAAGAGGAAGGGTCGCCACAAGAAATGCCTATGATCATCTAGGATTTGAATATGATAAGATAATGGAGAATGATCAGAACCTATTATTCGAAGATAACAGGGAATAATTATACTATATATCGATGTAGGGGCGAACGGAATTCACCTCTAGTATTAATTACGCTGGAATATACAACTTATATTTATCCTATCCTTGGAACAGCCTGATGATTACACAGATCTACCCTGGGAATATATACCCGATTTTTTATTTATCTATTTTTACCGCAGATTTTTGCAGATAAACACAGATTTTTTATTTTTGCGTTCATCTGCGGCATGAAATCACAGTTAATCACCATCTTAAGTATATTTGTGCGAATGCATCATACTAACAGCATCTTGTTTAGAAATTTGTAATATCCCGATAATGAATATTAGACCAAGTAAACCAGTAAGGACCCCCTAAAGGAGCAGTATCATCATAAATTCCTTCCCAATCTTCATTTGAGGGAGAAGTTGCACCCTCGTCTCCATTTGTATCCCCGCAGCGAGTATCATCACGAAATGAAGTAAAGTGA
>JAXHTB010000515.1:0-2270 GCA_034190185.1 Spirochaetota bacterium
GGTGAAAAAGGAGTTTTGCTTCTTCTCTCTGACAGCACAAATGCTGAGGTTAAAGGACATACTAGGTCTGAGAGCATTCTTGCAAAAAGTTTCAATAATATATTTTCATCATCAAAGGGTAGATTGTTTGTGGCAACCTTTGCCTCAAACATTCATAGGATACAGCAAGTGCTCAACGCTGCATCAAAATACAACAGAAATGTTGTATTATCTGGTATTACAATTCAAAAAAATATTGGGATAGCTATTGACCTCAATTATTTATCATTTAAAGATGGGCTGCTTATTGATCTTAAGGAAGCAAAAAGTCTTCCTGATAAAAAACTTGCTATAATATGCACAGGGACTCAGGGAGAACCGATGTCAGCTCTCACAAAGATGGCAAGCGGGAAGCATAAGCACTTCAACATCGGAGAAGGAGATACTGTTATTATATCTGCTTCAATAATCCCTGGTAATGAGAAGACAGTAAACGATGTTGTCAGTTCCCTGCTTAAGATGGGCGCTAAGGTGCACTATGCAAGTGACGAAGATATTCATGTTTCTGGACACGCCTTTGAAGATGAATTAAAGTTAATGTTGTCTATTACTAAACCAAAATTTTTTATGCCCATTCATGGCGAATATAAACACTTGAATGCGCATGCAAAAATTGCTGAATTTTTAAATATGAAATCATCCAGGATTATGATTGCAGAAAATGGAGATGTTCTTTCATTAACAAAAAAAAGTTTTCAAAAAGAAGACTTTCTTCATTTAAAAACGATCTTTGTTGACGGCACTGAGACAGGGAGTATTGAAAGCGAAACCATAAAAGACAGAATTGTTATGTCAGAAGATGGTCTCATTGTTATAACAGCCCTAATTGTAAACAGAGAATATAAACCCCCCTTACAGTTTTTAGTAAAAGGCTTTATGGCTCCAAGTAAAAAAGGCTTTTATGATGCTATGACAAGAGAGATTGAGCAGAAACTTGAAATGCTTTTACTTGATGACGAAGATACAAATAAAATATCCTCTCAACTTAAAAGCAGTCTTGTGAAATATGTGCATAGAATGACAAAAAGAAATCCTATAATAGAGGTTCAGGTTCTTGAGGTATAATTTCTTAATTAAGATTACAAAAGAGGATTAGATTTTTATTATGAATAATCTATTTATTACATTATTATCACTGGGTATTGTCCAGGGGGCATCGGAGTTTTTGCCAATATCATCTTCAGGACATCTGGTAATATTCGAGATGTTTCCATTTTTCCATAATGTGTTAGATGCAGCAGGCAATGATTTGGAGCTCTTTGTCAATGTTTCACTGCATCTGGCAACCCTTGGAGCAGTTATAATCTACCTTTGGAAGGATATCGGAGTAATTATCAAAGGGGTATTTAGTGGTATTTTAAAGAAAGACTACAAAAGAAAAGAGATTTATAGTTTTACGAATATCATAGCAGCTTCAATCCCAGCCGGTATTATTGGATTACTTCTTCATGATACTATTGAGAGTCTATTTACCTCTAATACTACAGTCTTTTTTATGCTGATTTTAAATGGATTTCTTCTGTTATCAACTAAAATTGTGCCGATAAAAAACCGAAGTATAGAAGAGATGGGTCTGATTAGGTCAATTTTTGTGGGTGTTTTCCAAGCCTTAGCAATATTACCGGGAATTTCGAGATCTGGCTCTACAATAACAGGAGGCATGTTCTTCGGACTTGCTCCAGAAGAGGCTGCTAGATTTTCTTTTTTGATATCGATCCCTGCAATTGCAGGCGCTGGATTGATTGAGTTGCTGAAACTAGCTGATAAGGATATTTCTCATAATTTTTTTCTTCCATTATCCTTAGCTATGGTAGTGACTTTTATCGTGGGATTGATTTCCCTTAAAATTCTCTTTTCTCTTATCAGAAGAGTTAGAATTGATATCTTCGGTTATTACACCCTCATACTTGGAATTGGAGGAATCCTTTATTTATATCTTTAAGAAGATAATCAAATAACCTTTAATCCTAATTCAATATTGAACAGTAACAATATTAAGCAAATCATTATATGATAAAAATGAATAGTAAAGATTATGATATCTATACAATAAAAAACAAATATCGATGGACTTGCTAACTATTGTTATTACAGGTTTTAAGCTTGGTTTGTAATCTTCCCGTTTATGTTTAATTGTTCTTCACTGGAGGTTGTGAGTGTTCACTGATCGACGATACAAGGAAATACTGGGTGTAGTTTTTATACTCATTTCAATAATAGTTCTTCTATCC
>JAXHTB010000516.1:0-2260 GCA_034190185.1 Spirochaetota bacterium
CCATTTTCATCAACCTTCTATCTTCTCGGCCTTCTTTACTATCTTTTCTATTTGACTTTTCAATCTTTCGCATTCCTTTTCATTTAAGCCGCCGTCTATAATATCTGCTTTCCTGTGCTTATCTAATAAATAGGATGCTGTCTCCTCCAGCTTCTCTTTCTTCTTACTTAAATCAGAAAATGTTCCGCTCCATTCCTTGGATGCGTCTGAACTCATCTTACAGCCGTCTAAAGCAAATTCCGTACCACCTAAAAGATCCAACTCGCTGCATATTAAAAGCACGTCTGTAAACAAAGGCTTTATCTTGTCTTTTAGCGAACTTACAAAAACGGCTATCGTGGTGAAATCCGGAAAATGACCTCCGCTAAGCGCTATGAATATCACGTTCTCCCTGCATGCTGGCATTATCTTCCGAGATTAAATTATCCCTCTCGAATACGCTAAAAGAACTATCCTCAAGAGCATCTTTTTTCAATATTAACTCATATTGAAAATAATATTCATTTCACCTGAAACATATAAAAAATACAGCTACAAATTAGATGATGGTCCAGTAAAATCAACCTCCCTTATGTCCCGCCCTGATGGACTTTGATAAATTCTAAGATCAAAGTGAGAAACTGCTGCAAGAATATGATCGAATAACTTAGACTGAATTGCTTCATAGTTTAACCAAATAACATCATTAGTAAATGCATATATCTCTATTGGAAGGCCAGTTGAACCAGGTCTAAGCTGGCGTACCATGCATGTCATATTATGATTAATCTTCGGGTGATTCATTAAATAGGCCTCCACATATTGTTTAAAAATTCCGATATTAGTCATTTGCAAAATATTTAGAGGCTGTTTACTGTTAATATTATTTTCGTTATTATATTTATCCAGCTCATCTTTTTGGGATTTAATGTAATCTGATATAAGACGAATTTCGCTAAACCGCTCAATCATCTCATCATCACAAAATTTAATACTGTTTACATCAATATTTATTGCTCTCTTAATACGCCTTCCTCCGCTTTGTGTCATACCCCGCCAGTTCTTAAAGCTCTCATCTGTAAGCTTATTTGTGGGAATAACATTAATTGTTTTATCCCAGTTTTGAACCTTAATAGTATGCAATTCAATATCAATTACCTCGCCGTCTACCCCATAATTCGGCATCTCAATCCAGTCACCTTTTCGCACAAGATCGTAACTGGAGATCTGAATGCTCGAAACAAATGAAAGAATGGTATCCCTAAAAACGAGTATCAATATTGCTGTTAATGCACCTATCCCACCCATTATAGCAAGTGGAGATTTGCCTGTTAATATTCCTATAATAAATACTAAACCAACAATATAAATAATAATATTTGCAACCTGAATATAACCTTTTATTGGTCGTAACTTTGAAATCGGTTTTGTTTCATAGAAATTATTAACTGCGTTTAAAAATGCTGAAATGGAAATTAATATTATGAAGATTATTATGATGTTACAAATAATTTCGATTATTTCCTTACTGGAGGGAACAAAAACTGCAAGATTGTAAAGTACAAGAACCGGAACAATGTATGAAAGCCTTTTTAATGTATCGCTATCAATAATAAAATCATCAATCTTAATTTTACTTCTGCGAATTAACCTTTCTACAAAATACAGCAGATAGCGTCCGATAATAATATATGAGAGATAGCTAGCAAGTAATATCCCAATGAAAATCAAGTAATCAGAAAAATAAGAATAATCACCAAGTAATGTTTCAACTTTTGTAATAATAAATTTATAATCCACTATTTGTCTCCTTTTTATATATTTTCACAAATATCTGAAAATAGGCTCTATAGGATCAAAATTAGACCAGTTTTCCAATTCAGTAGTTAACCTATTATAATTTTTTAATATATCTTCTTATGATGGATTAAATCTATACTTTCGAATAGTATATTCAATAAAAAATTTATTCATAAACTAATATATAATCAAGTATTTATTAAATAGTTATAACTTTCAAAAAAATCAAAGATAGTAAATGTAATCATTATCTTTCTGTTTTTGATATAGGAATAGTTTAAAATTATTCAAACTGAATAATCGTAATAAATTTTCACTTTCTTGGCAATATATCTAATTTCTTACTTTCAAGATATCATCAAAAATAAACATTTTCTTCTCTGCCTAAAAGTAACTTATATATTGTAATCAACATGGATCATAGAGTGAAGTATTTCTAAATTTAATTAAGACTGTGCTATTCCCCACAATTCCTTAAATA
>JAXHTB010000517.1:0-2259 GCA_034190185.1 Spirochaetota bacterium
GGAGAATAAAACGGCACCATACGACGGTTAGTCGTGAACTCGAACGAAATGGCCCCGAACATGATTGTACCATTGGTACGATTGGACTCATTCTAGAGTACTCAAACGCCGTCATAAGGCGGCATCATCGTCTGGTAACATATATAATCAATAAACTGAAAGAAGACTGGTCTCCGGAAATCATTGCAGAGAAACTCAAGATTGACTATCCAGACGATTATAAAATGCGCGTGAGCCATGAAACCATTTACCGATGGATTTATTTAGATGCAAAAGAAGGTGGTACGCTTTATCATCACCTACGACGTAGACGAAAAAAGCGCCACAGACAAAAAAGATACGGTTCGGGAAGACGATTCATCCCGGGCCGGATAAGCATCTCAGAACGCCCTGCCATCGTTGAGACCCGTGAACGTTTTGGCGACTGGGAGGGTGATACTATTGAGGGAAAAAAGAGCACCGGATATATAGCCACTCATGTTGAGCGTAAAAGCCGTTATTTACTGGCCGCCAAACTTGCCAACAAGAAAGCGGAATCGCTAACCATGCAAAGCAGCAAAAAATATTGGCGCGTTCCGAAAAAGATGCGGCAGACATTGACCGTTGACAACGGCAAAGAATTTTCTCTTTTCAAAGAGCTGGAAAATAAAACCGGTTTAATGGTTTATTTCGCCGATCCCTATGCTGCGTGGCAGCGTGGAACGAACGAAAATACAAACGGTCTTCTCCGTCAGTACTTTCCCAAGGGAACAGATTTTCGATTTTTCTCTGAAAAAGATCTTGCATTTGTAGTAAAAAAACTTAATCATAGACCAAGAAAATGTCTGAACTACCAGTCACCTCATGAAGTCTTCTGGAAAGCAAAAGGTGGTGCACTTGCAACTTGAATTCACCGTACTGTCAATAAAAAATAGTCGCTGTCCCTATTTACTAGATATGTCCCAAATTTTATTCCCTTTGTTCCTTACATGCATCTTACAGCATAATTTACAGTTTATTTTTCATAAAGTCAATATGTTTTAGATTGCTACATTGCAATCTAATCCGTCCATATCAGGTATTAGATTACAAAAATGCAATCTTTTTCCGTTTCGCATGCTATAATGCAATAGAATAAGACTGCTTTTCGGCAGTCGAAATCAAAGTTAGCATTAAATAAATCAATAAAATGAACTCAGTTAATAAAATTTGGAAAAATCACTTAATCTTACCTTTGCATGAAAAAAGGAGGGCAATTCTACATAATAATTTTTCAAGTTTGTCCAAGTGTAATCACGATAACTACCTATCCATTTATAAGTATTTAGAGGATACACCTGAAAAGTTTTATTCGAAAGAAGCGTATTCAACATATAACGCTTTTTTAAATCAATGTTCTAAAACCCCACTGATCGAGCTTTTAAATGAAAACCAAAATGAAATCAATAAATCACTTCATTTATTGGAAGAGATTAACAGGTATCAATGGCATGATGATATTATTGATAATGATGAATATGGGTTGTTAAGATTTTGCGATATCACCTTAAACCCTACATATTTGAAGATTGTCGAGGGTGTCTTCTATCCTTTAATATATATCCCCGCATTTTTCTCCAGAATTTCCAGAGGAAAACCGACTGAAGGCCTTGATATCTATAATTCAGTCGAGGAGATTAAAAAATCGTCATTTTCAAATTTATGCGATTTTTACAATCATACAATTAGAAATGGGATTGCGCACGGCGGTGCTATTTATAAGCAGAATGAAATTATTTATAAAGGGAAAAAAGGAAGTCCAGAAACCGTATCAGTAAGAAATTTAATTGAACTAATCGATAACTTTTTAGACCTTTGCAATGGTATTGCACTATCCATAAAAGAATATTTTTTAACGTCTTTGGATGATGCCCTAAAAATCCCACATCAAATAATGGTTGAAGAGTTGCAAGCACAAACTGAGGCACCTTGGTGGCATATAGAAGGATGTTTAATATCTGAAATTAATATAAAACCACAATTGATGATATATGCGATACCAAATACAAAAGATTACTTTAAAGTACAGTATTCAGCTTATTTAACAGGAGTTTTATCAGAACAACTGGCGCCATTTTTTGATAGATATTTTATTTCCATACGATCCCCGAAATCAATGCCAGGCTGGGCTGCATTTGATGGGCAGAAGCTTCGTAAAATTAGAGAAAAATGCCCAACATCTTTTAATGATTACGAAGGTGTTTGTGATCTGGTTTTCTATGTACCTAAAGGAAAGCTGCC
>JAXHTB010000518.1:0-2258 GCA_034190185.1 Spirochaetota bacterium
TAAAATTATTAAAGAGGCCATTCTAACTAAGACCAGGGACGAGTGGTTTGAAATCATGAGAGAGGCGAATACTTGTGTAACGCCAGTTCTTGAGCTTGATGAAGTAATTAACGATCCTCAACTGCTTCATCGAAATATGATTATGGAGGTGGAGCATCCCAGTGTAGGCAAGGCAAAGCAGCTTGGTATGTCCATCAAGCTTTCGGACACTCCTCCACAATTCAGAAATTTTGCTCCTGCCCTAGGAGAGCATACAAGCGAGATACTTAAAGAGATAGGTTATACTGAAGATCAGATTGAAGCTTTGGAAAGTGGTGGAGCAGTTAAGACATATAAAGAATAATCGTGACTGCTCAGCTATATTCAAAATTTAAAAAGCTGAGTAGCTACGAATATTCAGGTAAAAAAAAGTTTTATGATTTAGTATATTTTTTTCAACTTCACCTTTTAGGCACATTCTGAAGGGTGAAGTTGATATTGAAAACTGCAATTTCTGATGGGTAAATGAGAAATGTAGTTACTGATATTCTATCATATTCATGCGGATTATCCATATCTGTTTTTTATCGCAATAAATATTAATAGTAGCATCGCCAACCCTTTTGAAGATAATCCTTATGTTCTGGCCGGGTTTCATCTTTTGTTGAAATCGCAATCTTCTTGGATTTTCATCTTCAACATATACTTCATAAAGTCCCTTTTCGAATCCTTCAGGAATAGTAAAATTAACCTTTTCATATGCCTTATATGGTCGTTCAATGGATATTTGTTCTTGTTCATTTCCGTTTTTATTTTCATTAAACCATTCTTCTTTTTCCTCTTCTGTAAATTCTGAATACGATTCAAGGTCCTCTATTTGTGTGTCATCATTATTTCCCTGGTCAGTTAATTTTTTTTCTTCTTCTTCATTAAGCTGTTCCTTTTCCATTATTCCCAGGTGGTCTCTTGATATATGAAATTGGGTTGTGGCATAAAGGATTGAAGGATTTTTAACAGTAATTTCTCCAAAATTGAGGTTAAGATTGCTGTCTTCAATTATTTCATTCATTACAATATCATTCATACTTGTATCTAAGTCAGCCATCTTGAATAATTCATCAATACCGAAACGAAATGTGTACTGTTGAGTGCTTTTAATAGAAACCTTTTCTTCGATTAGTTTATTTTTTAGAAATGCATATATTCTAGTTAATGGTTTTTGATAAAACTTTGACTCTATACGGATATAAGTAAACCATATCCTTTGAGCTGTTGAAATAAATATTTTCTTCATTAGTTCTGGTGAATTTTCAAGAAGTTGAAATAATGAGTCTTTATTGATTGATTGTAAAACAGTCTTTCCATGACTAAAAGCTGTAGCATTTCTAGGCTTATCCGAAACAATAGCTAATTCTCCAAAAATACTCCCTTCATCTAAAATTGATAGTAAAATCTCATTATCATCACTGTTTTTTACTATTTTTACTTTACCCTCTTTTACTATATACAGTTCCTCTCCAGGTTCATTTTCACAAAATATTATCTGCCTATCAGAATAGATACGATCTTTCCCATCTATGCCAGGTTTTGGAATATCCTTAATTCCTATTTCATTTATTTTATTTAATATTCTTTTTGCATTTTCAGTATAAATACTCTCTGGGTAAAGGCTGATAAATTTAGAAAAAATGTAATATGCGTTATTATATTTCTTGTTTATAAAATTATAATTGCCAATGTTGTAAAATTTTTCATCAATTTTTGTATTAGTACTGTTTTTAGTTAAAGTGAAGAGCATTTCATTGTATAGTCTTAACTCATTTGCAAAATTATTTAATATTTTCACAGCAATCTGAGAATTGTTATATAACATTTTTAAAATATCTTCTTGCAAAAAGACAATTACAGTGGAATCTGTTTTAGCGAAAGCAGTTGCCATTCTTGGGCGATTGCTGAGAGCCGAAATAAAACCAAACACATCACCAGGTTTAATCCTTTTTTCATACTCCCTTAGATTTTCATTAATACTTCTAAGAACAATATCACCTTCTTTCAATATAAAGACATTATTAACTTCTTCATCACCCTCTAGATAGATATATGATCCGCTTTTATAAAGTTTATCCATTTTAATTAAAGTAATTATCTTAATTTCATATGTACTGCTCCAGCCGTACGTCGGCGTCCGGCAGGAAGGCATCGACGAACTGCGAGACGCGCTTGAAGGTCTCCGGCGAGTCGATGCGCACGCGCTCGACGTCGGCGTCCACCAGATCGCG
>JAXHTB010000519.1:0-2256 GCA_034190185.1 Spirochaetota bacterium
TTTACATTCAATTTTCAGACTCTTTTCCCTTGATGATATGCGATTTGTCTTCTTCAAAGGATCAAAGCCAAAGATCGTAAATGATCATTTTGAATGGTTATATAAAATTAGGAATATATTTCAACCCCCATTAAAAGGCTATTATACATCACTTTTCGGAGATAGGGTCGATCCATTTTTCCATGGGATTACCTTTCATAACGGAATCGATATAAAAGCAAGAACAGGTTCTCCGATTCATGCTTCAAGAAACGGAATTGTTTCATTCTCTGGGTGGAATGAAGGATTTGGCCTTACTATAATGATCCAGCATAGGGATGGATACTCAACCATGTATGGACACTGCTCATCAATATATGTAAAGAAGGGGGACTGGGTTACTACAAAGGATGTTATTGGTTTATTAGGATCTACTGGAAGATCAACAGGCCCGCATCTTCATTTCTCTATAATGAGACATGGTAAAGCAAAAAATCCATTACTTTATATCTGGTAAACGTTAACTTCTTTCAACTTATAATTACTTTTGCTCAAAATTTTTATTATTCAGCAAAGCCTTCTCTGCTTTTATTAAATCCTCTTTTGTATCAATTTCATACCATCCAAATCCAGAAAGATCACATATTTGAGGAGTTGTTTCTTTTTCATCTGCAAGCAACTGTAAAATATTTTCAACAACAGCATTCTCACCATACTTCTTAAGGACTTTTTCAACAGCATTCCTGTAAATTTTTTCTTTAGATATATCTACATAAGTCATCCCAATATAGCCACAATCATATTGGTCAAGATATTTACTGATCATCTTAATACTTCCATTTGAATTATTTAATTGTATTTTCATATCATCATCATCTAATTTTCGATCAAAATCGCACATAAGAGTAATATCTTTAAAAGATTTAATCATTGTCCTGAACATTTCTGGCGGATATAAATGATCAACATTTGTAATAAGGAAGGAATCCCCAGAGAACTGCTCAAGTCCTTTAATTAAAGTAAATATATTTCCCTTTAGATAATCCGTGTTTTCTATAATTTTTATACAACTATTATTCTTTTTATCAAGATATTCTTTTAAATTATCATAACAGTAGCCACCGATAACAATAACCTCATTTATATATTCCCATACAAAAAAATCAAATAGATAATCGATCAAAATCTTACCATTAACAGGTAGCATCGCCTTATTTGCCCCATTAATAATCTCTCCCATTCTACTACCTGTTCCTGCTGCTAATACAATTACTCTCATAAATAGTATAGCTCCTCAATCACTAACTGTAATATTAATGATTATTACACAAAAGAAGTGAAAAATAATCCAAATTATTATAGACTTAAAGCTTCAGTAGGATGTATTATTATTTTATGTACAAAATAGTACTCAAATTAAGCTGTTGTATCAATAATTTGGCCTTTATTTTCATAATTAGAAGATGTTTTTGGAATTTCTGTTTTTTCAGGGGTTGATATCTCATTAGAAATTTCAGTATTAGATGCAAAGCCCTCTGGAATAACATCAACACCACTTATATTCTGAATATTCATATCCCTTCCCGATGAAATAAATCTTATATTTGGTTAAATATATACATTCTCAATCTATAATTCAAGTATAAATTATAGAAATTTTATGAATTTAATGATATTTATTTATTTTACTGCATCGAAATTTTATCCCCTTATTTCCCCCCTGACATCTACCCACAAATTAGTGTAAAATAGGGGATAAGGGTGGACGTGATTTTTGGAAATTAACATATTTATGCAGCAAAATAATCCATGGATGGTATATTTTTATATTAAGATTATTTTTTTGGGGAAAATATTATTTTTACTAAATTCATGTTATATTTTTTATAATCGTGTTACAAAATGAATTATTTATAATATATTTGGAAAAATTGAATTAAATAATAAAATTAATGTCAAAATATAAAATATTCTTTAAAAATAATTTATTTATCGATTTTTAATTGACATTTAATCCCAATTGGATGATTTTTGTAAAAATCATAAAAAAATATTATAAATTCTTATCTTTTCTTGATTTAATGTTTAATATCATATGTTTTTATAATATCTTTAACTAAATTTTTAAAACATGATATAATTTGAAAAAAATAACTATTAGGAAGTGGATTATGTATAGACCGGAAATAAAAGTAATAGATTGTTCAATTCGGGACGGTGGATTGATGAATGACTCAAAATTCCCAATGGAAATGGTCAGAAAGGTATTCAAAGCTG
>JAXHTB010000052.1:0-14320 GCA_034190185.1 Spirochaetota bacterium
TAAAAATGTATATAAAATTTATTATTACATGAACTTAAAGATAAATTCTTATAAAAAATTTGACTTTTTATTAAAAACTGATATAATAAAATACAATGAGGATATTTACCTATCTTAATATTCATCTCAAACAATTATTAGAACAAATACATCATTTTAAGGGAGGAACCTATGTTAAAAAAATTACTAATTAATTCCATTATTTTAATCTTTACTATTTCTGCAGGTTATTCTCAACAGTCAAAATCCACAAAGGATAAACCAGTCTTAAAAGAAGATATGGGTAAAGCAGAATTTGTTGATATCCGTACTGCTGAGAATCAAATCTCAAGATTAAAAAAAGAGATTACAGAACTTACACAGGACAATTCTGAAAAAAATTCTGAAAATAAAAAATCCAATGAGGTAATCTCTCAATGCAGGAATTTAATTGAAAAAATTAACAAATTACTAGTGAAAGTAGAAGCTGAGAGAAAAGCATTTGCAGATTATTCAAAGGAGGTCGTTGATAGCCAATCCAGCGCAATAACTACAAAATCATACTCTGAGAATACTGAGACAAAATTAAAACTTGAAAAGAAGAACAATGAACTAAATAATATAATTGAAATGCATCAGGAAAAAATATCTGTAAATAACAAAAAAATAAATAAAAATAATTCTATAATTGCCTATAATGAAAAGAAGATAAAAGTTATAGAATCATCTATAAAATTAACAAAAAATCGTCAAAATGAAATAAAAACTCATGTTGGTGTTTCATCCTCACTAAAAAACGAAGCTGATGCCTTAATAAAATCTAACATTACAATGCATGAGGCATCAAAGCCCAAATAGATATCTGTTCAATTTAAACACCGACCATTTTCTGAGAATTATTTGATGAATTAAATAGTAATAACACATAAAGACCAATTTTCAATTGTGCTAATTTTAAATCTTTATTATTGCTGAAAACATCAACATTGATATTTTCAGCAATAATTTTTATATATTTAAGCTATCAAATCCATTCAGATATTGAGGCGCTTCATATTTCATATAATACTTTGAACGATTAAGATAATGTATAGCAGCTTTATCTTTAGGATTGATTCTTAGAACTTTTTCAAATTTATCAATTGATTGGCGGAAATCTTTAGCAGAATAAAACTCCACACCTTCTTCAAATAACTTCTTTGTCTTCATTTTAAGCTCTGTAATCCTGTTATTATTCCCATCTATCACTTCATAGAGTTGCACTGTCTCCTTTTTCCCTTTCACACTTCCCTGTCCCAGATATCTGTAGATATACTTACTTTTTCTCTCATCAAGCTCTAATAATATCTGTTCACTTATAATAATACCAGCGCCAAATAACTTAGTTAAGCTTTCAAGCCGAGATGCCAGGTTAACTGCATCCGATATTACTGTGCCCTCCATTCGCTTCTCTTCCCCAACTGTACCAAGCATCAGTTTTCCCAGATGCAATCCAATACCAATAGTGATTGGTTTATATCCTACTTTCGCGCGGTCTAAATTATAGTCAATAACGCTTTTCTGCATTTCAATTGCTGCGATAAGTGCGTCTTCTGCATGTTGAGGGAATAGAGCCATAATGGCATCACCAATATATTTGTCAATAAATCCATTATTATCGCGAATAAGCGGGCTTACTTTATTAAGATACGAATTGAGAAAATTAAAATTTTCTTCGGGTGACATACTCTCTGATAGTGTTGTAAAGAATCTGATATCAGAAAAAAGAATAGTCATCTCCTTCTGGATATGATCTCCTAATATTACATCAGTAATGCTGTCTTTTTGAAGTAGATCTAAGAAAGCATGGGGAACAAATCTATCGTAGGAGATGTTTGTTTCCAATAATTGTTTCTCTACTTTTCTCCTTTTCAATATATTAAAACTTAGTGTTAAAATAACAAATAGTAAAAAAATAATAAATCCAAATATACTTAATATCAAATATTTATGTTTTCTGAAAAGATCGATAAACTCATGAGGTTTATTAATAATGATAGTATCTTCAGGAAGTTTATTAACATTAATGTTAAAAAACTTTAAAATATTGTAATCAAACATATATCTGTTAGGACTTTCCTTTAGTATTGGGATATACTGAGTTTTTTCACCATTTAATATCTGCAAAGCCTTTTTTGCTGCCTCTTCTCCCTGAGCCACACCGCTTATAATTCTTCCACCTAAAGCTCCTTTTCCAATATAAAAATCCCAAAAAGTGTAGATTGGAACTTCAACATATTTTGTATATATTTCAAAACTCTCTTCATAGGTATAAAATTTATCATTGTTATCTCGATTAAAAAGCATAGCAACTATAATACTGCCAGCTTTTAATTTCTGCAGATCTCTAGCATATCGCATTATGTCACCATCATTATAATAAGTAAAATTAATATTTCTTTTCTTAAATTCCGGTTCTTCTTTTTGAACAGCCTTCTTATTTTTAATAGCTGATGTTGAATTATCTCCAATAAATACAAATTCATTAGTTTCTGGATGTAACTTTAAAGCTATTTCAATAGTCGATTTAACATCAAAGGCTTCCACTACTCCTGTGTATAGTTTATATCCTTTTAGAAGGGATTCAGAATAATAATTAACTCCGCAAAAAACAACAGGGACCTCACCATATATTTTATCTCTATATTCCAATAAAAAGTGCAGTGCATTATCATCAACAGATATAATAACATCGTAATATATCTTTCTGCTCTTATGCTTATATAATTTATACAGCATTTCGTAAAATGAGGTATCGACAAACCTCTTTGTATCCATATATTCATAGTCGATCTTAAATTCTAATCCTTCTGTTTTAGCCTTATTTAAAGTGGATTCAATCCCTTGGATTATTTTTTGTGTCCAACTAAGACCTATATGATATGAATGTAGAACAAGAATTCTTTTCTGTTTCTTCAAGCTAAATGAGTTTGTAGTTAAGAAAAATATAAAATAAACTAATAATGCTGAAAAAAATAATTTAATAAGCCTGTTTTTGGGGAATAGCAGAAATTTCATTCAAATCCTCCGTTAAAAGGATAGGAGTTGAATATCTTTTAATCGATTGACCTAAAAAATATTCACATCTATTGAGTTCTTTGTTTTTTTACAATACTGAAGTTGTC
Organism: Spirochaetota bacterium; assembly: GCA_034190185.1. GTDB lineage: Bacteria > Spirochaetota > UBA4802 > UBA4802 > JAFGDQ01 > JAXHTB01. The sequence continues at coordinate 3,144 of JAXHTB010000052.1, forward strand.
TATCTTAACTCCATTTTCATTATATGCACAGCATTTAATACTATCTCTTGTTACATCAGCAATAAGAAAGGCAAATGATTTAATATATTTATCAAATATCATATTCCCCCTCTTTTTTTTAGAACTTAGAGGCGCACTAGCAGAACCTACAACTACCTGCAACAGACTTCCATTTAGTCCTGAAGATGCAGGATTCGATGAACTTAAATTCGCTCTGGCATACAGATGCTCATGAGAAGCAAAAAAAGCGTCAACATTATTATTAATCAATATTTCTGCGATCAGATCCCTATTACTAGGATGAGCATGCAGACTCTTTCTATCTTTATAATGAGGACCTACAGGATAGAAAGGGCAATGTGTAAAGAAAATTGTAAAATCAGAATTGTCATTTTTTAAATCCTTAATAAGCCAGTTTCGATTTTCTTTATTGATAAAGTATTCAAAGTCCTTTTTCTTTTGAATAAACTCTTTAGGGCTTAATTCAGTATTGTCAATGCCTTTATGTGTTACAAAAGATGTTACTGTAACAAAATGACAATTTGCGTAGTTAAAGGAATAGGTCACACCCTTATATATACTAGGGCCGTTCATAGGGTTATCAGCTAAATAATAGTTGCGGAATAATTCAATATATTTTATTGAATTATCTTTATTAACAGCATTTTGGTCAATTACATGATTCCCTGGTGTTATATAAACCAAAATATTTTTGTCTTGAATCGGTTTTAGGAATATAGATTGCCACTTTTTTATCATCTCAGGGGCTTGTTTATAAGTAATTTTAGCTACCATATCTCCATTAAAGATAACAAATTTTGGTTTAGGATTCAGATTTATGATTTGCTGTACAATCTTCTTAAGTGGTTCTTCAGTTAAATATGAAGGTGGATTTCCTTTATAATCACCTCTGCTGTCTCCAAGAAAAACAAATCTAAATAAAGACTTATCATCTTGATTATTTTGGTTAGCTGTTGAAATACAGCTATATAATGAAAATATTAGTATATAGATTAACGAAATGTATAACTTTCTCTTAAAAAATCTATTGTTAATATGCATAAAAGAGATTCTCCTATTTTGAAATATTATTATATGCTTTCAGTATCAACTTGCAGGTTAAAAATATTAAATGATGGATCGGATGCTATTATAAAGAAACAATAAGTTATATATATCTTAAGGAAATTTCATAATCATGTTGTCAAACGATTGCTTACGATAAACAATATTCAAAATAAACTAAAAGAACCTATATTAAAGAGAATACATAGTATAGATGCTAAATCTCTAAACACTACAAGTACTTTTAACATTCCGAAATATCTTTATTCATAAAAATGATTTGTTGCGCGTGCAAAAGCCTCAAGCATTTGAGGTAGGACCATATTTCTTGATTTTATCATGTTTCCTCTCACATACACAACATATTGAATGCTGATCTTAATAGGTATTTGGGATGGGGATTTCCGATTTTCAATTATTTCAACTGTCATCTTAGCGGCCTCCTCTCCCTGTTCATATGGGGATACTGCCAAAGCCATCATACCTCCATCTTCCACAAAAAAGCCCCAGCAACCTATGCTGGGAATCTTAAGGAGGGGTTCTGTCAACTGAATTATCTTCTTAGGTGGAATAATCGATTTATCTGTTCTCTTTTCTTTAATTGTATGGTAATGAGTAATCAACAGCACGTCTCCAATCTGTTCTGCTATATCTATTCCTTTCTTCCATTCATCTAGAGTCTCACATTGAAAGGACTTAACAAGTTTCAGCGGCTCCCATTCCATCTCTTCCAGTTCCTTATGAATAAAGTGAGACGATGTTGAGTTATCTGAAATATGAACAATGCGTGTTTTATTCTTAGGCAATAGTTGAAGAAACACCTCTTTGAATGCCTTAAAGGGAATTCGCTCTAGTATACCTGTTACATTTTGCGCTTTATCATATTCATATTCATTAAGACTGGCGTTTACACCTGTAAAAACAATTTTCATAGAGGAGCTGTTTAAAAAATTTCTTGCAACATATTGCTGAGCATTATCATCAATAGCAATTAGAATATCAGGTTTCCAATTCCGAATTATAGCTTTAGCTGTATCGCCAGCCTTCTGTTTATATTCTTGTGAGGGGTGGCGCTTCGTATCCATATAGTGCCATCTAAAAGAATAGGGGCGATCATGAAATATTCTTATAAGCCCCTTATTAATATCTCTAACCCAAGAATAATCCAAGGAATAGCTATGCAGAATAAATACTCTTGGTTTGCTCAGATTAACAACTATAAGGAAAGAAAAAAGACAAATGATAAAAATAATTGAAAGCGATTTAATAATATTAATTTTCATAAAATACCTAATAACCTCCAGAACGGTATTGAAGCATATATTGCCGCTAATCTAAACAGTATTGTAAATAAATTGTTTTTAAGAAAAGCTGCTTTATTATAAAGCTGTTTACCAACTGTAAGCTCATTAAAAAGAACATAATAGGTACATTGATAGGGCATGAACCAGGCATCACTCATAATCAGGATAATAAAACCTACTATCCAGGGATTTATGCCGCTGATTTCCGAAATCGGCAAGAAAACAGAGGCTAATATAACAACTGTTGCATTATTAGGGATAAACAAACGAAGTATAAGAATTGTGCCGGAAAGCATAATTACAAAAAGATAAAAATTGTTTCTTATATATTCACCCAACCATGTCAAATGAAGACCAATCTCCTGATCTAATCCAATAAATGTCATAGATTTGACAATACCTATAAGTGTTGCAAGATAGATCAGAAATGTCCAGTCTATAGTCATCTTAAAATCTTCTTTTGAAAGAAATTCCAAGGCCAGCACAATATATAAAATAGCAAAACCTATCCATGGAAGATGAATTTTATGTATTGTTGATGTAAGGATACCAATTAAAAACAAAATTACTCCAAATAGGGCAGACCATTCCTTATTGGTCATAGGGCCTAAAATCATTCGTTGCGCTTCTATTTTCTCTTTAGAAATCCTGGGAATCTCATTATTTCGAAACATTATACCAGCAACAATTAAATATAGAACAAAAAGAACAGCCCCTGCAACCAGAGAGGCATAGAACCAGAAACCCCAATTAAATTGTTCCTGCACTTGAAGTGGTAATAATCCAAACATTACAAAATTTATAGATTTACTGCTTAAAAAAATACTTGAAAATAGTGTAAATCCAGAAAAGGTTGCTACACCTAGCTTTGTTGCTGCCTTCCCCCCCTTTTTATAGCCTAATGATTCAACCATATCTGAAAAAAGAGGAGTCGCCAAAGTTATTCTTCCATTTGCAGATGGAAATATTGGAGTTAGGAACATTCCTGTGATAAAAATTGATATTGTGTACCAGAACTGAGATAATGGCAGATACCTCAACATAAAAATAACGATTCGGTAAGTAAGTCCTGAAGAAATAAGAACAGCGCTTAATCCAAAGATGCTTAAAGCCATAAAAAAACTGCCAGATGTAAAACCTGACAATGCAACTGATGGAGGAGCAATATCTAAAATCAGAATTACTAATACCGCAAAGATACTAGGTATAAACTCATTAGCAAGACGAAAAATCCACATAACAATTGTAGATGACGATACTGTTAGAAAAATTTTTGTCTTCCAATCAAGTCCATAATTATCGCCAAAAGAAAGGATTAGACCTGGAATTAAAATTGCGAGTATCCATCCTACAATCTTAAAAACACTGCTTTTTTCTCTAGAAATCTTTGTTTTTCCTTTTTCTTTCCAGTCATCTTTTAATTTCTTCTCAGCATAATGATTGATTAAAGAACGGTATATACTGCTTTTAAGTGTGGCATTATCATCAAATAGGATAGTTAAATGCTCATGTGGAATTGCTAATACCCTTACAGGAGATTCTGCAATAGCGTCGGATAGATATTTCCCTTTGTCATTTATTGCCTCTTCACCTATAAGACCATCCTCAATAACCTTATCTATTACACGTTTACCAGATTTCAGGTCTATTTTTCCCTCTATAACGAGGTATAATGTGGTAGCTGGAGTTTCAGAAAAGAATAAAACATCATCCGGACTTAATCTTTTCTCAGTTATATAAGGCAGGATTCTGGCAAGATCAATTGCAGAACAACTGGAAAAGTATTTAGAATCCTGTAGATATTTTACCATCTCATTAGTATTCAGGTTCATATAATCTCCAAGATATATCATGGATCTTAAAGTCAAGATTCATATTTTTGTCAATATGCTATCACTAGCAGAACATTATACAACCGATCTTTTTGATACTTATATATAGTATCGTGAATTTATCTAAGTATTTTATTAAAAAAATGATCTAAGATAACTTATAAACGGTGGCAGTTTAATTTAGTAGGTCAAGCTGCCACAAGATAAGTCTCCCCATGATCTATAAAATATTACTTCAATTTTATTTATTCCCAGAAATCATGTCATCTATCTTCAAAATATTTACATCGCAGACATGTCATTGAATTTACATGAGACAGTTTCCATATCATTATTCAGATTATAAATTCAAACTGATTTCAGAGACAACTATGAAGGTTAATCAGATTGTTTTGTTAAATGCAAAGGCGCAGAGGTCGCAAAGGTGAATTATTGTCTTTCAGTCATTGATTAGACGGCAACTTAAAACTATCCAGCCTTTTATTAAAGGCGATAAACTATGAATATCTTTGAGAAATCATTCATTTTACCTTTCGTAATAACACCAAAAAAAATATCTTTCCTTTGCACCCCACGGGCACTTCTTCGTTGTACTCTGGGCGCGTACTTTGCGTCTCGCGGTAATTAGTTCTTTTTTTTTAATAGGGGCTGAACTATTACCTTTGCTTTAACATGGATTCTATGAAATAAGTTTGAACTTACTTCGGATTTAATATTTAATTCATGCTTGATTATTCGTTTCTGGAGACTTTCAACTATTCGTTTTAATGCGCGCTTTCCCATTAACAATTTAATAAAAGCTTTGTAAGATTTTATCAATTATTATATATATAACAGAATAGTTATTAAAAATAAATGTTAGAATTTAAATTTTCATTATGTTGCCGCAGGTCGGATTAATTTTAATTAAACTATAACACATAATAATTTATGTTAAATATTACTGGCATTCACAGCCGCTTACGAAAGGTTGTATATAATGGAACATAATTTCAGGGAAACCGCTAAAAAGGGTGTATATTAGGAAGTTATAAGAATTGGTTTTAAAGGGGTTGTGAATTTATCTGGTAATATTTCCCCTCAACTACCAGCCCAAACAACTTGCATAAACAACTTAAGTTGACCGGTTTTAGATTTTGAATCAAAAAATCAAAGATTTTAAATATTTTACCAACTAAATCTTTTATAATACAAACTATACAAAAAAAATGACTATTAAAATGATTAAAAAATTGTCATTTTACTGTATTTTTTTAGTTAAATTTACAAATGATAAAAACCGGTTAACTTAAGTAAACAATTATGCCGGTGACAGAGGGTGGGTCAGTTCTATAGCCATCTCTTTCTTCGTTTGTAATGTTTCACATCTTTATAGCTTTTTCTTTTTCCGAACTCACCCATGCCAAGATAGAATTCTTTTATGTCCGGATTGCTCTGAATTTTCTCAGCAGGTCCGTCCATTACAATGCGTCCATTTTCCATAACATAGGCATAGTCGGCAATCTCTAATGCGCGGGCTGCGTTCTGCTCAACTAGAAGCATAGAGGTTTTGTTTTCCTCGTTTATTTGTTTAATGGTTTTAAATATCTGCTTAACTAAAATGGGAGAGAGGCCTAAAGATGGTTCATCTAATAACATCAGTTTTGGCTCACCCATAAGAGCGCGTCCAATCACCATCATCTGCTGTTCTCCGCCAGATAACCATCCGCTTTCCTTTTTCCGTAGATTCTGAAGTTGCGGGAAAAGATCGTATATCCTTTCAAGCTTGGAATGTATATGTCTGTTGTTGCCAATGTGTCCGGCTCGCAGATTCTCATCTACTGTCAGGTGCTCTAAAGCCCTTCGCCCCTCCAGCACCTGAACAATCCCAAGATTCGCAATATGATGAGCGTAACGATTGTCAATTCTTTCCCCTTCAAATTCTATGCTTCCATCTGTAACCCTTCCGTCTTCCGCTATTAGCAATCCCGATATTGACTTTAGGGTAGTGGTCTTGCCAGCGCCGTTTGCTCCTAAAAGGCATACAATCTGCCCTTCGGGCACTGAAAGAGAAACACCTTTTAGCACCTGAATAACGTGCTGATAAAATACCTCAATCTGTTTTAAAACAAGCATTTATTTCCTCAATAAATTAAATATACAATTTTTCTTAATAGTATTTGCCTGTCAAGCTATTCAAAATATAACATTCTAAAATATTATAAATGGGGCTAATGCCGTTAATGCGGCATCTGACCCCTAAGTTAAAATGAGTATACTATCTATATTTAACTGGCCTCATATCCGGCACTTGCATAAAGTCCGTTTGAGGCATAATCTTTGTGCCTTTAATCGTATATACTCTGCCGACTCTCGGTGTGCGTCTGTCATCTGAGTATGTAATTTTAGTTAAACCTTTAAGCGGAGCAAAGTTCTTTAGTCTATTCAATGCGCGCTTTATATTTTTTGTGGTTAAACCCTTCCAGCCGTATTTGTTAACAATATCACTCATAACCTTGTGTTCAATAAGAGCGTTTTGCCATGCTATAAAATAGAAAATACTTTTTTCTTTTACGGTTCGTTTATTTCGCTTATAATATTTCATTACTGTTTTTATAGATTTGTCTTTTTTTTCATCAAAACTCTTGGTGTGCATAAAGAGAATATCGCCATCAAAAAGTCCAGGGCTTAAATTAACAGTTCCCCAATCGCTACCCGCTGAATTTATAAGCGGTACGTTCCATCCCATTCCCTTGCATCCCTTTTTGATAGTCAGAGGTCCGCCTGCGGCAGTATTGGTAACTAGAAAATCAACTTTTTTGCTTCTTAACTTCATAAGCTGTGCCATAACATCCACATCTCTTATGCCGAATAACTGAGTCTCGACAAGATCAACACCGATTTTTTTTAGGTATTTATAGAACTCATCAATTAGAATAGCTCTGCCATAGCTTGTGTCCCAGGTAATGATGCCGACTCGGGGATTGCGCTTTTTCTTCCAATTTTTTCTGATCCAGTTAAGCACTACACCAACCTGTTCAGGATAAAGAGGGTATACTGCATAGGCATTTGCCTTTGGATATAGACTAACTACTGCGCCTGCATGAAAACCAACAGTATTATCCTCGACATATCTTTCCCGAAGCGCCTCTGATAATGGTGTTATATAAATGTCAATAAATGTAGGTTTGGGTTTTGTATTTATTACTTCATTATACATTGAAAGTCCTAGAGATATTTTTCCGGACATGTCTCTTAAAAGCGGCTTAACCTTAACGCCGTTCACGCCTCCAAGCTCTCCGTTTATATACTGCCAGGCATCAACTGTTCCAGGTCGAGTAACACCAACTAATGGTGCATAGGGTCCGCTGTAATCACCAATAAGTCCGATATTTATAACGCGGGGTTTTTTGGCGCCATAAGCGGAATAGGGTGTAATTAAACTCATCCCAAATAAAAATATACAAGATAAAACCAGTGTAAATCCAAATAAATTTGTAAATCTTTTTCTCTTCATAATAATTATCCTCCTTTGTTTTACGATAATTTTATATTATTCTAAGTTATATATTAGAGAATAGACAATAATTATATAAATTCATTAACGGTATTTTGCAGGCCTCATATCCGGAACCTTTAAAAAACCGGTGACTGGTATTAACTTTCCATTCTTTGCTTTATAAATTCTTGCGACTTGTGGGGTTCGTCTTTTATCAGTATAGGTTATATTAGTTAGGCCCTTAAGCGGACTAAAATTTTTTATTTTGTTAATAACCTTTTTTATATTTTTAGTATTTAATCCTTTCCAACCATATTTTTTTACAGTCTCTTTTAACACCTTATGTTCCAGAAGGGCATTATGCCATGCTATTATATAAAAAATGCTTTTATCATTTGTAGTCCGTTTGTTTTTATGAAAATATTTCATAATTGTTTTAATTGATGGGTCCTTTGTTTGATCAAAGCCTTTAGTATGTATAACGACATAGTAGTCATCGAAAAGGGTTGGATTCAGTCGGACAGTGCCCCAATCTCCCCCTGCGCCGTTTAATAGAGGAACCTTCCAGCCCATCTCCCTTAACCCTTTTTTAATGGCCATTGTTCCGCTACCGCCATTATTGGTTATAAGACAATCGACCTTATTTGACCTCAATTTTAGTAACTGAGTTGTCACCTCCACATCCCTGATGCCGAATAACTGTGTATCAACAATATTAACACCGATTTTTTTGGCATAAGCAAAGAATTCATCTGTTAGAATTGCGCGTCCATAAGAAGTGTCCCATGTAATTATGCCCATACGTGGATTTCCCTTTTTTTTCCAATTATCTTTGAACCATTTTATGGCAACAGCTAACTGTTCCGGATACATGCAGTAAAGGCCATAGCTGTTTGCTTGTGGATATAGACTTACTACAGCTCCGGCATGAAAACCCACTACATCATCCTCCACGTATCTTGTTCGTAATGCCTCAGATAACGGAGTAATAAATATATCAATAAAAGTCGGTTTTGGCTTTATATTTATAACTTCGTTGTAATGAGAAAGCCCTACTGATATTTTTCCGGACATATCTTTGATTATCGGGTTTACCTTTACGCCATAAACTCCGCCCAATTCTTTGTTGATGTAATGCCATGCATCCAATGTGCCAGGCTTTGTCTGGCCTACAACCGGTGCATAAGGGCCGCTAAAATCGCCAATAACTGCAATATTTATTTTCTTTGGTTTTTTCGTAGCAAATGCTGAAGATTGATTATGGAATGTGCCGAGCATAAAGATGCCGAACGTAAACACTGCTGCGCAAATAAAATTTATGTCTTTTTTTCTGTTCATAAGTTATCTCCTAAATTGCAGGTAAGTCAATGTTCAAAAAAATACTTAAATGCCTATTCCTACTGTCCTAAAAAGGAAAGTATTGCCTTATTTTTTTCTTCATCTGACAATCTAAAATGAGAAGGGCCATAGTCGGTAGTATGACTTAAACCGCTCCCAAATTCGTGCAAGTCCTTTGGGTTCAAAAATCAGGAATGCGAGCACAACTACTCCGAAAACAATAGGGCCAATACCAAGCTCAATGGCTGTGCCCACATCAGCGGGAAACATCCCGCTTACAAGTGGCCCAATATAGGTTACGAGTATGTTTAAACTACAGATCAGGATAGCTCCGAAAACAACCCCGGGAACGCTACCAAGTCCGCCAACAATCAACATGCCAAGATACCAGATCGACTCATGAAGCGTGAAATGATCAACACTGATTCCCCTTGTCCATATAGCATATAATGCTCCTGCCAGACCTGCATATATTGAACATAGGAAGAAAGACATAAGCTTATATTTAAATACATTGATTCCCATGATGCCGGCTGCAAGATCGTTATCCCTGATTGCGACAAAGGCCCTGCCGAATCGGCTACGCTGTAAATTTCTGGAAAAAAAGGCGGCAAATACAGCAACACTCATACATATATAGAAAATACCCTGCTGAGTGTTAAATACAAATTCGCCTATCTTTGGGGCACTGACAGATAATGTATCTGTTCCACCAGTGAGATCAGGCCGTACATTTACTATGAGCCATGGAATAATAAACTGCGCAGCTACTGTAGCCAAAGCAAGATAAAATCCCTTGATTCGGAGTGACGGAAGTCCAACTATTATTCCGATAACGCCTGTGAAAATCATAGCTATCGGTGTTGCTGTCCAAAAACTAAATCCCCAGTATTTTACCAGCATGACCATTGTATATGCTCCAACTGCCATAAAGCTGGACTGCCCTATGGTAATCTGCCCGGTCAAACCTGTAAGGATATTAACTCCAAGAAGGGATACTACCGTTATGGCAATCAGGTTTACAGTATTCAGCACTACGCCGGATACCCAGTACGGCATAAGAAATAATGCTGTAAGCCCTGCAATCGTTAGTGTCCATTGCAGCGGGGTGCGTATAATTGCCAAATCTTTTTCATAAGTATCATCAATTACTCCACAAGGTCGCCACATATTAAATCCTCTCTACCCTCTTCTGTCCAAATAGACCTTCTGGTCTAACGATCAAAACAAGTAATAATATTATATAAGGTGTAATCTCCGCCACTTTCGGATCAATTAGTCCGGCGGCAAGTTTTTCTATAAGTCCAACTACAAAACCTCCAATAATAGCGCCTGCAACTGAATCAAGCCCTCCAAATATGATGGCTGGAAGGGCTTTAAAAGCCAGGGAGGATGTAATGCTAACCTGTAATCCCATTCTATTGCCGATAAAGATGCCTGCCACAGCCCCAACTATAACTGCCAGAACCCAGGTTATTGCAAATATCTTGCTAATATTTATACCTAATGACATGGCCACATCGTGACTTTCCGCAGTTACGCGCATTTTAAGTCCGGTTTGTGTTTTATAGAAAAATAGGGCAACAAGTATAAAACTTATAATAGCCACAATAAATGCATATAGAAATTCATGAGATATGAACAATGGGCCTATAAAAATGGTGCTTCCGGGTAAGATACCAGTTGGAAAGTTGATAGTGTATCCAGTCCATGTGACCAGCATCACGCCATAAAGTATGCTGTCAATTGCCAGAGTCGCCATTATCAATGTTAAGATCGGCTGCGCCAGGAGCTGCCTCATCCCAATACGGTCAACTATTAGCCCTAATATTCCAGAAAGTCCAAGAGTAACTATAAGAGCAAGCCAGAAGGGCATGTTAAACCTGATAATTAAAGAGACACATATCAGTCCGCCAAAGGTCATTAGTGAACCTACTGCAAAATTGAAAACCTTAGTCGATTTATAAATAATCACAATTGCAACACCAATGAGGCCGTATAAACCTCCTGTCAAAATACCGCTTATCAGATACTGTAAAATTATCATAATATTAAAAGTTTCCTTATTATATATGGTTAATAGAGAGTGAGCTTTTAATTTCACCCTTGCTTCCATCTCTATATGTTACAGACGCAGTAATATCTATCTGTTTGTTTTCA
>JAXHTB010000520.1:0-2247 GCA_034190185.1 Spirochaetota bacterium
ACATTGGGCTTTTACCTGTCCTGGCAAGATGACGCAATATCTTTTTAATCTCATTTACAGAAGTAATAATGGCTACAATGCTCATTTCGGAAGAACACTTTGGACAGATCATAGGCCAGCTCCTTCACCTCCTGTGACCGCTGGCATTGGTACATCCATGTACAGCAGATCAATTTCCTAGATCTTCGCAATTAATCTTGCCCAGCTTTCTTTGCTTTTCTTATAAGCATTATTATCCCCTTGGGGAAAATTATCTATAGATTTCTTCAATATCAGCGTCATCCTCCCGGCTTTCCAATCCATATTGTGCCTTCCAGCCGTCTGGTGCATGTTTTACCACACATGTTCTCAATCTGGCTGCTAAACAGGAGGTTCGAATGCTGACGCCGCACAGGACGTGCGGAAGAGCATCGGCCATTTGCCCCTGCTTTTCGATGAGTACAATCCAAAATAACGTATTAACCTCACTCTTGAAATCAGGATATGCTGCGCCACAAGGCCAATAAATTGTACAGAATCATATATCTTCACATTCTCCCTAAAATTGGCATTGTATTTAGCCTTAAATATACTTTTTCATTGACCGGCTCATAAATAATTATATTTAGAGATATGGGACATCTCGCAATATACTGCGCAAGCGATTCTCTTGCCTTATTGTCTTTTCCCATGATCTGTATGGAGTTGTTTATATTAAAACCGCTGTATTTCCACGACAGCAAGTTCCGAGCAATTTTTCCGGGAGCAGACCCGTATCCTTGAAATGATTAACAATCAGACGTCTAAAGCATTCTTTCATTTCAGAAAGGTCTAAAATATTCGTGTTTACATTCGGGATTAACACATTGAATTCGCGCTATGGCTTTACTGTAATCTCCGCATATATTAAATTTTCTGAAAAATGCTGAATCTGCAGTACACGGATGTACAAATGCCGGCGAGACCATGGAGGGTCATGAGTCGGCCTCTCCAGCCAGGCTGAAGCGTATTCTGTATTATACTTTTCGCTGTACTTTTCAGAAAAAGCATTAAAATGCTTCTGTAATATGATTTTGAGATCATTTGGATTGCGCTGTATATATTCCTTTGGTTGGCAGGCGCTAATACTCTGTTGCAGAAGTCGCAAGTTGAGATACCGTTACATATGGGATTCAGAGGAATGGGTGGAGGCTGTTATTTATTTGTCGGTAAATTGGATAATCTGCATTAGATATCAATGTGTTGGTATGTATTTGAAAAGTTCTTGAAATGTATTGGATATTAAATAATATGTGACGACTGATCGATGAGGTTTGTGAATGAATAAAAATGTACGACCAAGTTATTCAAGCTGACATTTTGCTCCGTTCCACTGCGCAAAATGCAGCTTAATTCAAGCGTTACACCGAACAACTTATCAAAGGGGCGTATCATGATTCAAGCAATCCAAAAAATTGAGAGAAGTATTAAGGAAAGAAGAGATGTCGATGTTCCATTCATGAACTGGTGGCTGTATATTTTTATAGTACATCCAGTGACTCTTGGGATATATGGGATTATACTCTTTATCAAGAGAACTAGAAGAGTTGACAAATTTATTGTCCGAAAAAGGGATTACTATCAAAGCGTATTGGATTATACCGAAAGATATTGTCAAGACAAAAATGTTTACGACAATATAAGAAACGATTTAAACGATTTGAAGGAATTCGTTAATGGTAATTTCTCAAAGAACATCAAAGAAATAAAGGCTGGAATCTCGTCCCTCCTAATTATAATAACTTTGGGAATTTGGGGTTTTATATGGCTATATAAAATGAATATTATTTGGTACAAGCTTCAGAAACTAGAACAGGACTTTGATGATAAATTATCTCAAATATGGACCAAGGTTGGATTGATCAAATATCCACTAACTTTTAATCTAGATTCTTCAAAAAAAAGAAGTTATGCCTTGTATCTTATCCTATCTATCATAACCTTTAGCATTTGGGGATTAGTTTGGGATTATAAAATCCATACTGACCCAGAAAATCTTTATAAAGAATTTCACTCAACTGAAGACACAGTTCTTCAAACGGTAAGACAGTAGAATAAGAACAGTAATCCATTAAAAATATGGTCTAACAAGACGCTCCACAGCAGCAAGTGAGCTTTGTCGTAATAAATCAACTATAAAAAAATTGCAACTGCAAAACGATCTAATAGATGGACTGAATAACGATTTAACATCGATCTATGTCACTGAAATAAAATTTAAAGCTAAAA
>JAXHTB010000521.1:0-2236 GCA_034190185.1 Spirochaetota bacterium
CTGAATTACATTTGCAATAACCTTTGAGGAAATGGGCACTCTTGGCTCCACTTTTCTATCCTGACGTGCATATCCAAAATATGGTATCACTACTGTAATGCTCTTTGCAGATGCTCTGCGCGCAGCATCAATTATCAGTAAAAGTTCAATAATATTATCATTAACAGGATGAGACGTTGACTGTATTATGAATATATTGGCTCCCCGGACATTCTCTTTTATCTTAACGGATATCTCACCATCACTAAACTTCTTCAACTCAATTTGTGACAACTCTAAACCAAGATGGTTCACGATCCCGTTTGCAAGTTCAGGATTTGAGCTGCCTGAAAATATTTTCATGTCATAATTCATATACTGCTTTCCATTCTATAATACTTCAGTTAGGCATAATTTTCAACTCTATCAATATTTGATCTTGACTTCTTGTTTTATTATCTTAATTTACATGAGATTTTTATTAGGAATAAACTCTTTAGCAGGTAGGTTCATAATTGACACAGGGGCGAGATATATCTCACCCCTGTCCAGACTGTTTAAGAGAATTGATTTCTATGCAATTTACGTTTGCCATAGATTATTAATAATAAACAAATTTTCTTTTCCCTTTTATTTGAACAAAGTCTTTGTATTTATAGCTTTACTAAAAAGTAACCTGCAAATAATAAACAGACTCTACATACCTAAACCAACCGCAACACGCTCATAATGGAAGTCTGTGTCACCTGAGACATACTCGCACGATTTTGCCCTTCTGTAATAGAGACCTATGTCGAACTCTCTGGTTGTTCCAACTCCGCCATGTATCTGCACCCCGCGCTCAGTAATGAACTTATACTGCTCATTTACCTGAGCCTTTAATGCTGATGCCTCCTTGCCGCAGTCCATACCCTCGTCTATCATCCATGTAACCTTGTGAAGATAGTTGAAGCTCGTGTCATAACCTAAAAGCATATTTGCCATATAGTGCTGAATTGCCTGATAACCACCAATAGGCTTGCCATACTGAACACGCTCTTTAGCATACTCTGCTGTAATGTCAATAGACCTCTTGCTGCCGCCTACCATCTCTGCACACTTTGCAACTACTGCTCTGTCAAACATCTTCTCCAGTATATCCCAGCCCTTACCTGGCGCTCCGATGATGTCTCCCTTAGATACCTTCACATCCTTGAATATCACTTCACAAGTGTTGTCCATGCCAATGGTAGGCATCTTTGTTGTTGTTATTCCTGAAGCCTTTGCATCAACGAGAAATAGAGTGATCCCCTCATCTGCCTTTGCTGCTACAATCAGCTTATCCGCTATGTTTGCATCACTCACAAACATCTTTGTGCCGTTCAAAACATATCCGTCACCAGATGACTTGGCTGGCATGTTTATTCCAGTTGCCCTGTAACTGCCTTCCTCTTCATACTGTGCTAAGGACATGATAATGCTTCCCTCTGATATCTTTGCAAGAAGATCCTTCTTCTGATCCTCTGATCCGCCTTCAAGAATTGTAAAACCTGACTGAATAACAGTTGAGTAAAAGGGTGATGGATATGCAGCTGCTCCCATCTCCTCTAAAATAATCACTAAATCTATAAACTGGCCTCCATAGCCGCCATACTCCTCAGGGAAAAAGACTCCCATCCAGCCAAGCTCTGCCATCTTCTGCCATAATTCAGAGGAATATCCCTGCTCACTTTCCTCTATCTCTCTTACCTTTTCTGATGGACATTCAGCGGCAAAAAACTTTGCTGCTGTATCTCTTAACATCTCCTGCTCTGTTGAAAATCCAAGATCCATTATATAACCTCCACTTTCAAATTTTATTGTTATTTTTTGTGCTATTTAAATGTTTGTTTATGCAAAATCTAAAATGAATGCTGCTAATCAGCAGATTTCTATGATGCATAAAGGCTCTTAGTCCTTGCTTCTATTTAAACCTTGGAAGCTGCAGTCCAACCCAAGCAATAAGATTGCGCTGAATCTCATTACTACCTGCTGCAATTGTCATACCCTTACAGAACTGATACTCAAAATTAAGAGCGCCATTTAATGGTGCCCACTTGGATTCTGCTATCTGACCATAAAGACCCATAATTTCTGTTCCATAATATGCACACTCCTGAATAAGATCACTTCCAAACAGCTTTGATTGAGACGCTAATGAAGCAGCAAAAGAAAGACCCGCTTTCTCCTGAAGCCATGCAATCTTATAAGCAAGAGTCATACCAACCTCAGAGCTGAT